>JQOA01000223.1 GCA_000753945.1 Smithella sp. D17
CAATCCAATTTTTACGTCATCCTTTTCCGGAATAGAAATATTCCCTTCCGTTGAAGCAATGATAATGGTCTTTCCTGATGATGACGGGCCAAACTCTTTAGTCACATCAACCTTGATCGTCAGGATGTCGCCGTCCAGTTTCATTTCTACGTTTTTCATCTTTTGCCCTCCTTGATGCTTCAATTACCATTTACATCTTCCCGTAATTCGGCGGGACATCCTCAAATCCGCGCATTAATTGCTCATTAATTGTACCTGTCCCATTTTTTTCCAATTTTTTCCCAAGTGATTATAGCCAAGAACTTTCTAAAACCGGCAGGCTGGAACTATGTTGAACATTCAGCCATTTAAGCACTGCCAGATTTCTGATGGTTTGAGCAACATTTTCGCTGTCAAGAGCAGGGCGACGTTTCTGTTTCCATTGGAGCACGTAGGACAGGACATCCGTTTCGGCAGGCTTATCCTTTCCATTTCTCTTCAGTTCCTTTTCTGCAAAAAGCACTGTCGAAACGATCTCTGCCTGCATTGTGTTCATACGTACAAATAAATCAACGGTTTTCTCAATAATCGGTTCCCATTTTACGATCTCATTTTCATAAGCTTTTTTGGCATCGGCAAATGTTTGTCCGGTTTTGACCATAAACATTCTGCCATATTTCTGTTCCCTGATCAGTTCATGATTTACTAATTTTGTAATCATCTCTCTCAGTTTTGGAGAAAATGGGCCATAGCTGCTTTTCATAAAAGCCAAACCGGTCGGCAATCCCTCCATTGTTGCAACGAAAGCTATCTTTTGAAAGGTTGTTCTTCCCACGGGCCAGTGGTACGGTTGTTGCTCAATCCGGTTGAGAATTTCTACCAGGGCGATCCAGGCAGGTTTGATCCATTGTGGGTTTGGCATCTCAGCAGATGGTTTTTCGGCATCACCGTTCCGGTTCAGGAATTCCAGTTTTAATTCTTCATGGGGGGTTCCATAAGGCGCATACAATTCAACAGGAATATCCATTGTTTTTAAGTATCGATATAACGTTGGTCCCACGATTCGCCATTCCAGTTGCCCTTGGCCGCATCCCAGAGGCGGCACGGCAAGAGACGTAATGCCCCATTCCCGGTAATGTTTCATCAAATAATCCAAGCCCCGCATGATATCTTTCAAATTAGAAACAGAACGCCAGTGGTCTTTTGTTGGAAAATTGATAACCCAGGGTGTCAGTAAGGATTTATACAGATAGGGCTCACCAAGTTTGACTTCTCCCCGCCTGCACCGTTCCGCGTAATCCTTAAACATATCGGGGAATTGGTTTTTAAATTCCAAAGCCAGCCCCTTCCCCATAACACCAACACAATTAACCGTGTTAATCAAAGTCTGCGCCTTTGATTTGAACATATCGGCGATTAAAACATCTATCATAAGCCATCCTCTTTATCTGAAAAACATTTGTGAGTTCACTATAGCAGACATGGAAACATTTGTCCTTTGAAAAAAAATCAGCGCTTCATTGCAGGAAACGTATGCGCCAAGCAGATATTTGGTCGCAACTTTGTCGGGCACCAAAACTTCAGCGCACTTAATGGATTTGTGTTCCCATTCTTCAAACTGATTATGGGGATGCGTCCACGATGCAGCAAAAATCATGTCTTTATTCAAATATTTCAGCCCCCCTGGACAAGGGAAAAATCGTGCATAATCACTTGAAGCGTTACGATCTGCAACTATCGCTCCCGGTAAATTCATGACAGCGGGATCAATTTGCAAAATGCAAAGCTCGGCATGCTTTGCCTGTAAAACATACATCATAGGATTGCGGGCATCAAAATAAAAATTGACGTAAGCATGCAAGGCCAAACCACCGGGAATAATCTTCTTCGCACGCCTTTCCTGAATATCTCTTGACGCTACCGATACATGAGAGAACCCACCGGCCTGTTTGTGAGAAAAAATGCCATGCCGGCAAATCGACGAGATATTCTCGATATGGGTAATGTAATGAAGTTCTTTTACATCTTGAAAGTTCAACTATATTGCCTCATCAGTTTTTACTTGATTAACTTATTGGAGAATATTATTTTTCTGACGTTCATACCGAGACGCCAGCCGCCTTCTCTGCAAAGCGTCGAAATGTGCATGAGCGCTTAATGTGATTGAAATCAGGCATGGCTTTAGCAATCTTTATGGCATCACGACGATCTTCATAACAACGATGGGTGCCAATTTCCTGGTTAAAGATTTTAGTAAGGCGAGTCTTTGGCTTGCTTATACCTTCAGGATCTTTATAATTTATCAGCCGTCCCACCGGATGAGGATACTTCCAGGTTGCGATGAAATCCCTCACAGCCCTTGTGTCGGCTAACAGCCAGGCTTCCAGCTCTTCCTCTATACAGACAAGGGCCACCTTGCGCAGCGGCACATTGTTGGATTTAAGCGACGAAAATATTTTCTGCCGGTCATCTTTTCGGCATGGTTTGATGTGCTTCTCACGCCACGCCGGATAGAGATCCCATACGATGACCACCTTGTCGCAACTGTTAACCAGCGTTGATGCAACAAGGCCACAATCTTTCAATAGATTTGTCTTGACATCCATATACTGAGAGACAATCTCAATCCCAGGTTTTAATCTCTCCAGAAAATATCGACACACCTGACCGTCTGCCCCGTCCCGCCCGCACTCAAAGATCATCCCTATTTTCATCGTTTAAGCCCTTGTTAGGTTTCCCATGGTGTATAGCTTGCCGGGAGCAAATTTTCTTGCCCATTCAGTTAAATCCTTGTTGTCTGCCGGTCTGGTAAAAACTGGCGACCCTTCCTTATTCCGTTCCACAACAATGATCTGCGAAAGCGGCAGCAGATCTAACAGATAGGGTGAATGGGTCGTGGCAATCACCTGCCCCTTCCTCGCTTGGACGAAGGCGCGAATTTCTTCGATGATCAGATGAATGGTCCGAGGATCGAGCCCGTTTTCAATTTCCTCTACCACTATGACAGAGGGAGGATGGGGATGGCGGAGAACACACAAAAGAGCCAGAACGCGCAAGGTTCCCTGAGACAACAACCAACCAGCCAGCTTATCATCGATGCCTTTTTCCTGTAATGTCAGATAAAAGTTACGCTCCAATTCCGATGTGATAGCTGGCTGCAGGTCGTCGGCGTAGGGCAGAACGCTCTGCAATGTTTCGATGATGCCGCGGAATACCGAGACATCCGCACTTCTAATGCTTTCAAAATATTCAGCGATGTTGGCGCCGTCTTTCGATAGGTCCACCCCGCCTTTTGTTCTTTTCTGAAGCAAGGGATACTGCATCTGCTGCGGCAAAATAGTGAGAAATTGCCATGAGGAGGTCATCATCTGCAAACGCTTATCGCTACTGATTCTGTGTTCGGGAAAAGAATCTTCCCTCATGCCAGCCGGCGGGCCTTCTTCGGGAGATATTACCTTGAATTCTCGGATGCCGATAGTATTGCCCTGGCGATCCATATCGAGTGATAAATCAACGTGTACAGGAATATCACGGAGGAGTCCTTGCCGAAATGATCCCTTAATTTTGAAGGACATAGGGTTAGAGATCTTTCTGTTCTTCTTTACTTTGTGTTCAACCGCCTTGTTCCAGATATGTTCAAAACCGCGCCAGGGCTGAATCGCCTCGTCTATTCCCTTCAGAACAATGTGTTGAAACAACTCGAGTCCTTCGATCAGGCTGCTTTTCCCGGAACCATTATTGCCGATAAAGACGGTTAGCGGGGTGAAACGGATCACAACGCTGTCGCGCACGGCCTTGAAATTTTTCAGTCGGAAAGATTGTAAAGGCAATTTTGTTACAGTCACTTTGCTAACCCCCTTTCTACGTCCCGGTAGGCGTTGGCGGCAGCCACACGTTCCGGGTCGGGTAAAGATAATTGGGAAAGAACAAGTAAAAATTCTTCTTCCGTCAAACCGTACAGATGGGCAACCAGACCATCGATCTGGGCCTCCAGCGGCAGGGTGAAGGCGTCGGGATTCTGCCGTTTGGCGGCGATAATCTTGTCCACAAGTTTGATGAATTGCTCCTGTTCGGACGGAGGAATCTTTTTTAGCGGTATCAACGAGAGCGGCTTGTTAAAGTATTCCCTGGCTTTACCCTTTGGCTTGCCGATAAATCCGTAAAACCAGTCGATAAGTTTGGAATTAAGAAGGGATAAGACATACTTGATGTTCATCTTGTTATCGGTCATTACAATGGCCCGGATATCGCCGCCATCGTTGAAATATTGCTCATTGTCGTAGGCAAAACGATTTCTTTCGGCCCGATAGGGGACAACAATTTTTTCTTTGGCGTCAAATACGGCTTTATTGCGGGGCCGCTCAAGCCTGTACCAAGGATATAATCCATCTGCCACTTCATTCCTGTCTTTCAGGGCATCTTTATGAGATTCCAAATAGGAGTATGCCCGTGGATATCTTTGCATCTCTGCTTGATTGTCCACATAAATCAGATACTTCCCTCTGTCGCGGATTGCATATCTTTCAATATCGCCATTCTTTAAATTCTTTCTTAGAACCTCTTTTTCAAACTTCATTTTTTCTGCAAATTCGCGCGTAATCGTGAAAACAGTATTCTTCCCAGACGTTGATCCCTTTTCTATTACTGCAATATCTCCAAGCAGAACGGAATCTTTTTTGAGTTTGTCAATAATTGATGAAGCTGTCCGGTCTGCTATAATCCAATCATCTTTCAAATCATCTCGTTTGATCACAGAGGCCCGAAGGTGTTCTTCAATGTCGCTTGACAATATCTTCTCATCTGAGACCGCCTCAAAGAAAATGATGTCACTGGAAGCTGTCTCCTTGTATGAAAAAGAGATGCATGTATGAATACTTGCAGCATCAAAGACCATATGGTCCTTGAAATTGATTACCTTGGAAATATGGTTTTTCAGGTAACGCCGCAAATTTTTGGCGTAGTCATTGCCAAGAAAATAATTGGAAGTAATTAAGGCACAACAACCATTTTCTCTTAGAAATTCGATACCCAGGTAAATGAAATAATAAACAATATCATTGTAACCGGTGTGAATGGTTTTGTAATGCTCTGCCAGATAACGATAGAGGTCTTTGCTGATAGTATTGACATTAAAATATGGCGGATTGCCGATCACGATATCGAAACCGTCCTGGATATTGAACATGGTTCCCATGTCGAAAAAGCCGGCGGCATGGACGGGGTCGAAGGGGTTCCAGGAGGCAATTAGCCCGGCGTTTGACGTACTGTATCTGTTTTCAATGAGCGCCTTCTTTAACTCTTCCCTCTTGGTTTTCTCGGCCTGTCGCAGCTTCTTTTTCTCAGCGTATTTGCGCGTATAGAAAAGCCTCTGCCGCAAATTCTTCAGTTCATCCTCAATAGCATAAACGTTCTCGATTCCCAGTTGGAGCTCCTGTTGCGGCTTGTCAATGCCCACAAGGGTGTTGGCAGCGACAAATTTGGTTTCCAGATTGGGCAAGGCCAGGATGTTGCGGTTTGGTCGCTCGTCCATCACCTTCTGGTCGACAATAAGAGAGATAAAAAAGCGGAGCTTCGCGATCTGGACGGCAATATTCTGGATATCCACTCCATAGATGCAATTTTCAATCAAGAAGAGCTTGCGGGTATAGTCCAATTCATGCCGGTTGCTGCTGAAGGCTTCCTCAATTGCCCGGACACGTTGCTCAATATTATCCAGCGACCTTGCACGGATTTCTTCATCTTCCATTCTTTCGGCACGCTGCCGGTCGCGCTTAGCCTTATCCAATTGGGCCTGTTTCCACTGTCTGTTATAGGGGTCGAGCTTTCCCAGAATGAAGACCATCTTGTGAAGGATGCCCATCGGAAATGCGCCGGAACCGCAAGCGGGATCGAGGATTTTACAGTTATTAATAGCCCCGATGAGGAAGTTAACCTCTTCTGTGTCTGAATCCTTTTCATCTTTGAACAGATGCCCGGTCTCGGTATACGAGAGGAGATGCCTCAGTTTGTCATGAACGGCTTGTTTTTCCTTTTGAGATAGCTTTTCGGTATTCGGAGACGATGCCGCTCCTTTATTGTGGAGTTCCAGCAATTGGTTTTCTAAATAATGCAGCAGGCTTTCATCCACCATGTAATTGACGATCTCGCGGGGAGTGTAAAATGAACCTGTCTGTTTACGTGCAGTCGTTTGCGTCTCCGGATTGTAGCTTGCCAGAAGATTTTCAAACACACGCCCCAGGAGTTCCGGGTCTAAGGCGATTTCTTCTTCGACGGGCGTGTTTTCCTCGATGGTAAACTTATATTTTTCCAGGATGCGGATCAAACCGCTGACGCGGACTTCCTTGTATTTTGGACTGCCGTAATCTTCGGATAGATCAATACTGGTTTCCTCGGCAAAGAAAAGTTCATCCGGTACAAATGGCTGCTTGGATAAGGTCGAAGAAAAACCATCTATACGAGTTTCTACATTCTTGCCGTCGATGGTCTCAAAGGTGTCCAGACACTCAAAAAGACCGCCATTGAGAAAAGGGATATCCTCAAAATATTTAAGGGCCTTTTCTTTTTCCTGAAAAAGGTCTTTATAGCGAAAGGCTGTGGGGACGGAGTATTCCTCGGAAACACCCGCAGCGCTTTTCCTGTTGGTGATAAAATGTCTGCTGTTGGGAAGATCCTTATTCATGTCTGTGTTCAGGGTGGCAAAAAAGAGGTTCTGCAGGATGGCTTTGTAATAACTGCCCGGATCGCCGTCTTTATTTGAGACAGGAGATTTTACCAGTACTCCGGCCAGCTCTGCCGTATCAAAGAGAGTTGCCGGGATCAGTCTTTTTTCCTTCAAAAACCAGCAGAAAATGAGGCGGGTCAATAAACGGATGACATTGAGCGAGGAATTATGATGTTCTGTCAATTTATGGGGATTGGGGTATCGGACACGTTTCACAGCCCAGAAGTACCAGTCGGCAATTTCTTTGAAGAAACGCTTGTTTAATTCCGATGTGTCCAGTGTCTTCTGCCAAGCCCGGTGGAGTTCGACAAAATTGGTGAAGCCCTGTCGGCGATGAAGCTGATCAAAAGAGAGGTCAAAAAGTACTTCAATATGCGCCCGATGCGGGGTTTCGATTTTGATGTCTTTAATGAGGGTGATTTTTTCCAGCACATCTTTATTTTCATCCCGTTTGTGCTGACGGCGATTAATCACGGCCAACGTCAGGTATTGCCCGTGCTTAAACAGAATCATAACCGGCATGGGAAACAGGCGATTGACTTCGCGCGTTATGTTGCTCAGTTCCGTCCGGCTGTATTGGTCTTTGGAAAGTGCAATGGCAAAAAACAAATACGTTTCAATAATGGTTCTATCGACTTTTTGCGTATCGAACAAGGATATTTGCTTGCGGATTTCTTCCTTGGAAAGTTGAAAGAGCAGATCGACATATTGCCAATCTTTCACTAATGCTTTTTCTTCATTGAATTTTGACTGCGCTATAAAAAAGGTCTCTTTGAAATTTGCGTAATTGGGTTTATCCAGCGGCGCCTGGCGGTCGGTGTTATAGCCCAGTGTTGAAAAAAGATTCAAGGCGTTGGCGGATAGACTGCCACTTGTAAACGCGCCAAGTGAAGCGATGATGTTTTGCTTTACGTCCAGATTTGCCATTACCTTACCTCAAGACCAGCCAGGTTATCAGTTCAAAGTTGTCCATTTCACTGATTTGCTTGGATTTTGGTATGATGAGTGCACTGCGATCACTCAATAGTTTCTGTGTGCCACGCTTTTTAAAAACGCGGCTTATTTCTTCAACGGCTTTCTTTAAGAGGTCAGCATACTTGTCCATTTTCTGCCCATGCTCTGTTTCGGTGTTGAATATCTCGCATAATGCATGATACGGCTCGGTTTGTCCCTGACACAAAAGCCTGTATATTTCCAGAATCTGCTTGGCATTGGTATAATTAAAGCGCACTGTACCGTCGTCGCGTATATAAACAAGGAAGTATGGTTGCAGAGGATTAATTTCTTCGTTACCATCTGTTTTGCCTTTTTGCCGCAGGCAATAAATTGCACCGGGCTTGATAATTTCTCTTTCAGCCGGCGAAAAAATTTTATCGGCGTTTGCATTAGATGCTGAGGCGGCTGGTGAAGGTACAACTGCATAAAGACCAAAAGGTGCGTTCTCCAATTTCTCACGATTGGCAGTGATATAACTTAAGAGCTCAATACGGAAGTTATCCAGGGTGAAATCGGTCAGCGACACGGTCTCATCCATATCTTCTAGATCAAGGACTTCTTCCTGCAGCTTCTTAAGTTGGCGATTGCGATATTTTAAATCTTCCGAAATTAATTCTTCGAGCTGCTCTGTGTTGAGAATATTGTCTTCTCCCGTTGCCGTCACATCGACCAATGCCATGCGGGCCTCGACCCGTTCCTTGAGATTGATGTAATTATCGAGGTCTTTTGTCGGCCAGAAATTGACCAATTGAATTTTGGAATTAATGCTCCCCAGCCTGTCTATACGCCCGAATCTCTGGATAATGCGCACCGGATTCCAATGAATATCGTAGTTAACAAGATAATCGCAATCCTGGAGGTTCTGCCCTTCGCTGATACAGTCTGTGGCTATCAAAATATCTATCTCCCCTTGCTGGGGTGCGGTTTTCATTTTTGATCTGTTTTTCGATAGGGGGGAGAAATTCGTTAATATGCTGTCGTAATCATTCTTGCCAAAGGTTGTTTGTGTATAGCTTCCCGAAACCAGGGCAGTGTTTAAGTTTAAATCGTTCTTTATCCATTTTGATAAATTATCGTAGATGTATTGCGCGGTATCGGCAAAGGCCGTGAAAATAACTATTTTTTTGTTTCCGTCATTTGTTGGATTTTTAATTTTATTTTCAATGATCTTCCTCAATTCATGCAGTTTTGCGTCTCTGTCGGGGGTTACGGCAATTGCATTATTATACAAATCAACGAGTGCTGCTTTATCCTTGCTTAGGTCCTCCAGCCATTCCTTCAATTTCAAATCGGCAAGATCAAACTTGAGTTTCTTCCCGACTTGCCACTGGTCAATATCTTCTCCGTCTTCTTCAAGTTCTTCTTCGCCCGGTTGTGCATCTTCAAGAGTTGATTCCTGGGTCGAGATTTTATTTTTCATGAAGGAAGCGATTTTCTTCTCAAGGTCTTCTATTTTTTGAATTGTCCTGTCCAGGGATATTTCAAACGATTCGATGGAACTTTCCAAACGCTTCAAATAGTTAACCTTCATCATGCCGATGAGGAAATTTTCACGATCAGATTGTTTAAAGGCCAAAACTTCTGTGCCGGCCAGTTCCTCATACTTTTGCTTTTTTTCTTCTTGCACGTATGCAGACGGGTTAAAGATTGATAATTTATATTCTAAAATTTGCTTATTCAGACGGTCGTAAGTAGGGAATCTATTTTTTAAATCTATTACAGGGTAAACGGAATAGGGCTTGAGTCTTTCTGGAAATGATCCAATGCTTTCCAGTTTATAAAATGATTTAATATGCTTGCGGCTGCGGGCAATTGTCAGCTCGTCAAGTAGTTTGAAAAAAGCGGAATCAAGGCGTTCCAGCAAGTCTTTTAGTGTTCTTTGTTTCGTCCTTTTCCGATCGGCCCAGGTTGTAAAATGTGTCTGTGCTGTCTTGAGTGTGAGTGAAATGTCTTTGATGCCGCTGGTTTCCAGCAATGCGTCGTCTCTTCCCTCGGTAATCAGGGCAATTTGATTTCTTAGGTCTCTTAATGTGTTATTGACAGGCGTCGCCGACAACATCAACACCCGTGTTTTTACACCTGACTTGATGATCTTTTCCATGAGCCATTTGGCTCGATTCATTTTTGTTGTGCCGTCATCGTTTGTCTTTTCGATAGGATTACCTTTAAAGTTGTGGGATTCATCAATAACGATCAGGTCATAAGCCCCCCAATTGAAGTTGTCGAGATCAATCCCGTTCGCGTCAGACTTACCTGAAATTCTCCCCATGTCTGTATGATAGAGGACGGTATAATTAAAGCGATCTTTAACAAAAGGATTAAGCGCGTGATTTTGGCCAGCCTGATAAATTGTCCAGTTCCCGGTAAGCTTTTTCGGACAAAGGACGAGGACACGATTATTTAACAGCTCGAAATATTTTATAACGGCCAGGGCTTCAAAGGTTTTCCCAAGCCCCACACTATCAGCAATAATGCAGCCGTTGAGTTTCAATACCTTGTTGATTGCCCCTTTAACACCATCTTTTTGAAAGTTGTAGAGTGCATTCCATATTTCACTTTCAAAGAAGCCGGTTTTTTCGTTGAGCAGCCCGCCTTTGGCCTGGTCATCCAGATAATTCTCAAAAACATGATAAAGCGTTTTAAAATAAATAAATTCTGGCTCATTCTCGGCATAAAGTTGGGCCAGGTATTTTAAAACGTCATCTTTGACATTTTCTACAAGTCCGGTATTGTCATTCCATATCTCATCAAACCACTGCTTTAATTCCTGCCTGTCCCGGTCGCTGTCAATGATCATGTTCAGCTCGATATTATTGTTTCCACCAAGGCCAAGACCATTGACTGTAAAGTTTGAGCTGCCGACTATGGCTTTTTCAATGCCGCTTTCCTGGAGCACATGATACATTTTCCCATGAAGGAAATTGGGTTTAACCATTGATCGTATATCGACTTTTTCTTTGATCCAGGTTGAACAAGCCGCTGCAATTGATTTTTGGGTAAGCCTTTGTTCAATTGGGATAATCAATTGGTCGTCTTCAATTTTAAAACTTCTATGATTCTTTTTGCTGGGATCAACGGATTTTATGAATGTGGGTTCTCCGAAAAGAAATCGGAGATTAGTTATTCCATCCAATTCTGTTTTTAAATGATGATAAGCGTAAATAGTAAAGTAGGCAGAAACAATGGAAACGTTTGAATTGCTTTTTACAATCTCTTTCAAGAAATCGCCCACATTACCGCACTGATGGTTATCTCTGATAGAATTATTTGTCACCAGCTTCAGACTCCGTCATTATATTCTATTGATCATGCGTTACTTTAATAACATCGGATTAAGAAAAAAGCGGATCAGGTTCTTGAAATATAAGTTTTCTGATCCTTTTAGATTTTTTAAATTGTTCGTCATATTACAACTTCTCGAAAACATTGCAAGAAAAAAGGTGATTTGTGCATGGTAGATGGAAAGAAGAGCGCTGTGCTCGTGGTTTATGACAAGTCGATTTGGATGCAGTTCGTTCATGTATGCATTATCTTCCGGCCACGTTGCAATACCACTGGGTTTGTGTGTTCCTGATGCCATTTTTCATCACTTCAATTTATCTTCGATTTTACGAAGCAAGTCGTTCCGTATTCTAAGGAAAGCCATTTCGATGTCATACGTTGTATCAGCTGGTAATAGGGGGTTCAGATCGCTGAGGAAGCCTTGATGTCTCAGTTTCTCCTGCAAATTCTTTTCGTAATGCATGCTGTCAACGGTTTGGCCTTCGTTTTCCATGTAATGCTTGAAGATATGGATTATTCTTTCAGCATCGGCTTTGCCTTCATCTGTTAAATTGAGCTTAACCATTTATCCTCCAAACTATTTCATCTAACCTTTCACTCAACCCATTACCCTACTGTCCACCGACCCTACTATTTCTTTTTATCTCCACGCATCCCGGCCAAAAACCTACGACCCTCATCTGTAAGCCGATATTTCTGCAAGCGGCTTTGGGGTTTGTCGGGAATGGTGTATTCAATTAGATTTTCTTCCATCAGTCCCTTGATGTCCCTTTTCAAATATCCTGTTTTAGATTTAAGCCCGAGTTCTGACAACAGTTCTCTTGCCGATGCCGCTGAGCGTAACAGAATAAAAAGTATTCTTTCTGACTGGGCCTGCGACTGGGCCCCTGACTGGGCCTTCGACCGGGCCCCAACTTGGGTCTCCTGGGCCGTAACCTGGACCTTTTCCTGAGATTTGTCTGCTTTTATGAAATGGACCGATAACCCACCGAACTCCTCTCTGAATTCAGGCTCGGGCAGTCCGGCCGGTGTTGGCAAAAGCGCAAATGGTTTTCAAACAGTTATCATTCCAAGCCTGCTTGAATTCTTTATTTTGATTTTCAACTTTGCGCATGATGATCCTTTAATTCATGAAACTCAACCGTTTCAACTTTTGCACTGGTTTTGTGAGGTCTTAACCAGCCATTATCAGCCCATTGCCTTAAGCTCATCTTCTGTACCTGTTATAAATATTTTAGGAGACGCAAGCACTTCCTGGAGAAAATGATCTTTTTCTTTTTTTCTTTTGATGAATTCACTTTAATTAAATCGGCGTAAGTTTCCAATGGAAATCCAGCGATCTTTACCTTTAACTGCCAGAAAGGAAGGTACGTAATATTGTCATCTTTTGCTTCCCGCCACGCACAATATTTAACTCTGATAAAATTTTTATTAGACGGATTCCATGCGGTGTGGCAATTATCACAAAAAACTATCAAGGCGTCTTTTTCTCCGGGCAGATCCGCGCCACAATCAGGGCAAAGCAGGGGAAGAAATTCCACATGCCATTTTTCATCCGTAGCGGAGATAAGCGTCTGTTCGATTTCCACGTCCCTTTTCTGGAGATCAAGCGGTTTTTTCAAAAGGGCATCGTAAACGCGATTATTGGCGCAGTAAACGGGAGAATAAATGACACTGGCCGTTTCACCGATAAATATTTCCTTATGAATGCCGCCGGTGCGTGTTTGATAATCGTTTATAAAATTATCACGCAAAGTGGGAGAAAATTTTAGAAATTTACCCTCACTTTCATTGCTTCCCACAAATTTTAATTTCATTGCCTGAGGCCGTAGTCCTAAAGAATGCGGAAGCAATTTGGAATCTAAAGACAGAAAATTAATGTCAAAATACTTATTGGAAATATCAATGGTTCTGATTGTGGAAGAAATGCTGTAAGAAAATAATGAATTTTGACGTTCTCTATTCATATCCTTTTCTTTAATTGTGTACGAAAGACCTTTGATGCGCCAGTATGGAATGAAGTAAATGGTTTCGGAAAGTCCTTCCGCAGGTGGAATATAAAAACGGAAAATATCTTCCGCAGCCAGATACACACGCGTGCGGCAGAATTTACACGAAAGAATGCGGTCGGCTTCGTCGAGAATTATCGGTGCGCCGCATTGAGGACATTGCTGTTCAATCTGAAAGTTAGAGCCGTTCACCACATTTATTACAATAAATAGATTCCGGTAAATTTTCGAAGCCGCACTTGGAACATTTTTTGACCGCTGGCTTTACGTTGACTGCCGTGCCGCAGTTTAAGCAGAAATTGGCGTTAACCGGTAAATTTCTCCCGCAATGGGCGCACTTGTTGATAACTAAAATTTGATGCCCGCAGGCGGGACAAAAGCGTGATTCTTTGGGGATAGCCTGCCTGCAATCAGGACAGGCGTAAGTTTCCGCCGCAGCCGCCGAACCTTTGAATGTGTCCGCCAGCATACCCGGTACCATAAAGCCCATACCCATTCCTGCTCCCATTCCCAGTCCTGCACCTGCTGCTGACTGATTCTGCGAAGCCGTTTCCACAGCCATCGCCGTTTTCATTTTCAGAAGTTGATTGAGATCGTCAAAAACGCCCAGCCGGCTCTTATCGTCTATTGCTTTTTGCACTTCCGGCGGCGGGGTGATGGAATTGATGTATAATTCGGTGAGCGCCAGTCCGAATTTGCTTAAATCGTTCTGCAGGAGCAGTTTTAATCCGTCGGAGAATTCATTGTATTTCCCCGGAAGATTAAAAATGGTGTCCACCTTTTCCCCCATGTAATCGTTAAACCGGGAAACAATGACGCGATTCAGATATTCTTCAATTTCTTCAGTGGTGAAAATTCCCTGCGTTCCGACAAGGGAATTGATCAGCAGGAGCGGCTGGATAACGCGAATATTGAAAACGCCGAAAGCGCGCAGGCGAATCAACCCCAGTTCCTTGTCGCGGAAGGCGACAGGATCGCGCGTGCCCCATTTTAAATTGGGGAAGGTTTTCATGTTGACGAAATAAACTTCCGCGCGCAAAGGACTGGTCATGCCCCAGGGTAGAGATAAAACTTTAGTCAGCAGAGGAATGTTGGCCGTTTTTAAAGTGTGACGTCCGGAACCGAAAGCATCGTAGGCTTTGCCATTGTAAAAAAAGACCGCGGCCTGGCTTTCTCTGACGGTCAACTGTGCGCCGAATTTTATTTCTCCGGAGCCTTTCTGAGGAATTCTGTGCACAATTTCTTTGCCTGATTCATCAAACCATTCAATAACTTCCAAAAATATTACATTGTCTGTTCCCATATTAATCGCGCCCCCTGATAGTGTGCTGATTATTGGTTTAAATACGTGAAAATAATAGATTACCGGTAATTAATAGTCAAGTATAAATATGCCATTGCCGGTAATTACCACCTGCAAGGTGGTAACTTACAAGCGAAAGGGTATGAATGATTAGAATTGATTTTTTATGCGGCATATTATACACAATCCAGCATGAAAAAAAACAATCTCATTCCTCAGAATATTTATAAAGGAATGGCACTGATAGCCGATCCGATTCATCAATATATTCTCTTTACCGTGCCGGAAGATAAGTCGGCTGATGAAACGACGGAGCAAACCATAATTGATTCTCCCTGGCTGCAAAGGTTAAGGAGAATTTATCAACTGCAAAGTGCGCGCTGGGTTTATCCCGCAGCGGAACATTCGCGTTTTCAGCATTCTCTGGGAACCATGCACATGGCCGGAGAATTCGCCAAAAGTATCTATCCGAGTTTATCGTCTGTTTGTAAAGATGTTCCCTCATGTAACTATGTGGAAGAATTATTGCGTCTAGCCGGCCTTTTGCATGATGTCGGGCACGGACCCTACGGTCATTTTTTCGACGATAATTTTTTGAGCGACTGGAAATTGACTCACGAAGTAATGGGTCAAAACATCATCGTGCGGAAACTCGGCGTCTATCTTGATCGTGTCCGGCGAAGTCCTTCCGGCGCGTTTACACCCGGCGAAGTAATGAATGCCCGCCGTGTGGCTTTTTTGATTAAGATGCCTGAAGCCGGGGAGCCTGAAAAACAGCCGCGTTGGCTGCAAATGCTGAGACAATTGTTTTCCGGCGTTTATACCGTGGATAATCTTGATTATGTTCAGCGCGATGCTTATATGACCGGATTTTCTCTGGATATGGTGGATATTCCACGCCTGCGCTACTATACTTTTTTTACGAAGGAAGGTCTTACTCTCCACCAGTCGGGCATTTCCGCCCTGGGCCGGTTTCTAAACGCCCGGCTGAACTTGTACACGAATGTTTATTTTCACCGCACGACGAGAGGGCTGGATTTGCACCTGCAGGAATTTTTTCATGACACGATGAAATTCATCCTGCCCGGAAATCCTCTCGAAAGTCTCGATGATTATTTGAAATGCGACGAATGGAATTTGTTCAATAAAGTACAGGGCTGGCATGAATCCAAAGACAAGACACAAAGAAGACTGGCCCTGGAATGGAAAAAACTACATGACAGAGAAGTCAAATGGAAAATGTCTTTTGTGGCCGAAATTTCTCTGGACCAGATACAGCGAGGCGTCGGCTTTTCCAAAGCGGGGGATTATGAAGCGAAAATCAGAGAGCGTCTGCCGAAAAAATTAAAGAGTCTTTCCTTTAAGGTTGATCTGGCCACGCAGGATCCCCGACCGCTTAATCCCATAACCGAGAGAGAAAAGAGAATAAACATTTTTAATCCTGTTACCGAAAAGACATCACCCGAGCCGCTTCTGGATATTTACCGTTTTATTCCCGCGCGTGTTATGCATTTCAGGGTGTTTTCGCTGAACCATGATTATGACGGAGAATTATCCGCCGCTGCGGAAAATGTTCTGGGAAGCTCCGGAAAATCCATACCGACGAATATTTGAGATGATTGAAAATTCCGAAACTACAGATTTGACTCTTTTTGTCCGCACTTCGGGAGAGGAAATAATTCGCTGGGACCGCCAGCGGATTGTGGATGCTTTAGTGCGCGAAGCGGATATTGATTATCTTGTCGCGGAAAAAATATCCAGGGAAGTTGAAAAGCAAATTGTTTCTTCGGGAATCAGTGTGCTCACCACAGCGCTAATCCGCGAACTGGTCAACGTCAGACTCATCGAAAAAGGTCTGGAGAAAGAACGCAGACTCCACGGTCGTCTGGGATTTCCTCTTTATGACGTGCGGCAGTTGATTCTGCATCAGAACAAACAGGACGCCAATATTCCTCATTCCCCCGAAGGCACAAATCTGATATTTGCCGAAGGTATTAAAAGAGAACTTTCCCTGTATGATGTGTTTTCCGCCGATATCGGTGAAGCACATATCACAGGCGACATTCACATTCACGCGCTCGGTTATATTGACCGTCCTTACAGCTGCTGTCAGTCTTTGGAATATCTGAAGATAAACGGATTGAATCTGCCGCAGGCAATAAATTCCGCCAATCCCGCGAAATACGCCGAAGTTCTTCTGGCGCATATGGTGCGCTTCAGCGCGGTTTTGCAGGGCCATTTCGCCAGCACCATCGGCTGGGACGCTGTTAATATTTCTTTTGCGCCTTATCTGACTTCCATGACGGACAAGGAAGTAAAACAATTTGCGCAAATGCTGGTGTATGAATTTTCGCAATTGTCCGCCACGCGTGGCGGACAGGCGCTGTACACAGATATACACATCTATTATGAAATGCCTTCATCCTGGGTGAACCTTCCCGCCACCGGAGCCGAGGGAAAACCCACCGGCAAAAAATATGGAGATTACACTCACGATGCC
>JQOA01000224.1 GCA_000753945.1 Smithella sp. D17
AAAATGACAGCTACGATTGCACGGCGCATGTCGGTTATTATTTGATCGACAAGGGTTTGCCTGAACTCGAGCAACTGGCGAATTTACGTCTATCACCATTTGATGTCATCTCGCGGTTGGGACGCCGGATTCCTTTGCTGACTTACATTGGTTCTATCATCGGCTTAACTTTCATCTTTACGGGAATTTTACTGATGAAGACGCACAACCACGGATTACAGGACTGGCTGTTAGCTTTAATCGGACTGCTCGCGATTTTATGCACGAGTCATTTGGCTGTCGCCCTGGTAAACTGGCTGGCAACCCTGCTGGTGGCGCCTCATCCCTTGCCACGAATGGATTTTTCTCAGGGTATCCCACCTGAATTTCGCACTCTCGTTGCAGTTCCGACAATGCTTTTAAGTACGCAAAACATCCCGAATTTAATCGAAGCTTTGGAAATCAGATTTCTGGCCAATCGCGACGGCAATCTGTTCTTCGCTCTCCTGACCGACTTTCGGGATGCTAAAGAAGAAACGCTGCCTGATGATGAAGAACTTCTGCAGCTTGCCCGGAAAGGAATTGAAGGGTTGAATGAAAAGTACAAGGGCTCAAAAGACGACATGTTCTTTCTATTTCATCGCCCGCGCCGCTGGAATCCTAAAGAACAAATCTGGATGGGTTACGAACGAAAACGCGGGAAACTGGTGGATTTAAATGCTTTCCTGCGCGGCAGAACAACTGGTCCTCTTGGTGATTTATTTTCGCTCATTGCCGGCGATACGACGGCATTAAGAAATATAAAGTACGTGATCACTCTCGACACGGATACGAAGCTGCCACGTGATGCCGCATGTCAATTTGTGGGAACGATGGCACACCCTCTGAATCAAGCGCAATGTGATAAAAAAAATAAGCTGGTTTGCAAGGGATACGGCATTCTGCAACCGAGGGTTTCCATAGGCCTGTCCAACACGAGCAGGTCTCTTTATGCGTCCATGTATTCCAGCAATTCCGGCATTGATCCCTACACAAAAGCAGTTTCCGATATCTATCAGGATATCTTCGGTGAAGGTTCATTTATCGGCAAGGGAATTTATGATATCGACGCTTTCGAATCCGCTCTTAATGGACATTTTCCCGAAAATAAGATTCTCAGTCATGATCTTATTGAAGGATGTTACGCCCGATCAGGATTGATCAGCGATGTGCAGTTATATGAGGAATATCCGTCAACCTATAAAGCCGACGTCAGCCGCAGGCACCGCTGGATTCGCGGAGACTGGCAGATCTCGCGATGGGTCAGATCGACTGTCCCCGCACTCGGCGGAAGCGCTCAGAAAAATCCATTATCGATGCTGTCACAATGGAAAATATTTGATAACCTGCGCCGAAGCCTGACTCCGGCTGCATTAACCCTCCTTATAATATTAGGCTGGACAGTATTGCCCATGTCCTGGTTTTGGACACTCTCAGCCGTCGTAATCATCTTGTTTCCTTCTTTAATCATGTCGGCATTGAGCCTGCTTCAAAAACAACGCAATGTAACGTGGACACAACATCTAACTTCTGCCGTGCAGACAGCCGGCGACAGCCTTCTACAGGCAGTATTTACGCTCATATGTCTGCCCTACGAGGCTTATTTCAGTACCGATGCTATAATTCGAACCATCTGGCGGATGCTGATTTCACACAAACGGCTTCTGGAATGGAATCCGTCGGAAAACACGAATAATCATCATCGCAATGATATGACCGGCTATTTTCGGACCATGTGGTTTGCCCCGATATTTGCAGCCGCCACAGCGATTGTTATTCTTTTTTCTAATCCGATTACCTTGACAATAGCCGGACCTTTCCTCATTATCTGGCTGATTTCTCCCCTGATCGCTTACCTGTTCAGCCGTCCTTTCACTCAACATGAAGTAAGACTGACGTCCGGCCAAATCCTCTTTCTGAGGAAAATTTCCCGGAAAACGTGGAGCTTTTTCGAAACTTTTGTGGGTCCGGACG
>JQOA01000225.1 GCA_000753945.1 Smithella sp. D17
CTACTTTTTCAGTAGGAGATTTTTATGAAACCTAAAATGTTCGTTTGGCTTATCTTTATCGAATTCATTGTGTTTTTCATTCGTTCTGCTTTTGCGCTCACTCTCAGAGAAAAGGTAAAATATGTGAAGTTTTTAACGGGATCTAAAATAGAATTTACACCGCAGGAAAGAGAAAAATATGCGAAGGCCTTTATGGAATCAGCGAGCGGGCTTACATTGAAAATTTCATTTTTTATTCAAAATGTTTTTAAAAGGAGGTTTTATGAAATGTAACAACCTTATCAAGCTTCTCTGTATGTGTTTAGTTGTGTTTTTTATCGGATCAACCTCTGTTTTTGCGCTTACGCTTCAGGAAAAGGCAAAATACGCTAAGTTCTTGACGGGATACGCAAGCGAGCTTTCGCCTCAGGAAAAAGAAAAAATTGCGAAGGCCTTGATAGAATCCGCGACAGGACTTTCAGCACAAGAAAAGGCAAAATACGCGAAGTTTTTAGCAGGATCCACAAGCGATTTTACCCCTCAGGAAAAAGAAAAATATTCTAATGTTTTTATAGAGACCGCACTTATGATTTCACCACAAGACAAGGCAAAATATGCAAATCTCCCCGGTGTACAGAACTTAAAAAAAGTTAAACCAAACGGTGAGTTCCTGTATGTTGTCAAAATGGGTACATTAGCCCCGAAAGGAGTTGGTTGGGCTGCTATAATCGAAACAATAGTTAATCGTGGGATATTAAAGGTGACAAGCGGGCTGATATATTTGAACTGGTATTACGGTGGTACGATGGGTGATGACCAGGATCTTCTGGCCAAGATGCGCAACCAACAGTTGCAGGGAGGCGGATTTTCCGGGCAGGGAATGCTGTGGGCTTGTCCGGAAATGGCTTTGATGGAATTACCGTTCATGTTCGAAAGTTACGATGAAGTGGAATATATTTATTCAAAACTAAGGCCGCGCATTAATCAGTGGTTTGAAAGGCATGGATATCATCTTGTTCTGTTGGCAGAACAAGATTTCGATCAGGTCTATTCCACTAAAATTCCTATTAAGACCCCGGATGATTTCAGGAACAGCCGTGTGTTAACATGGTATGGGCTGCTGGAAGAGAAAGTTTTGAAGGCCGCAGGTGCGAGTCCTTTGCCTATTCGCGTACCGGAAGTGGCCGCTTCCATCCGCACAGGAGTATGCGATGCCTTCATCAGTCCAAGCATCTGGGCAGTTGGAACGCAGATGTACAGCGTTATGAAATACGTGAATCCCATGCATATACGTTATTCGCCGGCCGGCGGTGTGATAACCATGCAAACATGGAATCTGTTACCTGAGGAAACAAGGGTTGCTATCGATTATTATGTAATGTCAATAGAGAAAGACTTCAGGCGGCAAGTCCGTGAAAGCAATGAAAAATGTCTGAAAGCCATGTATAAATACGGGATGAAAGAAGTGAAGATGACTCCCGCAGAGATTGATCTTCTGAAGAAGAGACTCATGCCGGTTTGGGATGAATTTGCCGCAAAGGGATATTATACCAAAGCCGAATTAGCTGAAGTTAAAGCCCTTTTAGCGGAGTATCGAGCCAAAAATAAAAAAAATAACAGATAAAAGAAATAATTTAAAACAAGAAGTAAAAATTAAACAATAAGAGGAGGTGATATTAATGCCGTTATGCAAGGAGTGTAAGAAGTTCTTTCCCGTAAAGGAAGATCCGAACAAAGGGGACTGTGTTCAAAGAGTGGTTGATCCGAGACAGGCCTACTACAAAGCGAAACCGGTGGGAGCAAGTATGGACGCAAGTTCGTGCTCTTCATTTGAGAAAAAATAAAAACAGATCATTTGCTTACCCATATTAAAAAGGGGAGTTAGCTGAAAAGCCAAAAGGTTAAGAAGGGAGGAAATTTTATGGCAGAAAACGATAAATGGAAGCAGGCTTTATCCGTGTCAATGTCAGCAAGTCATCGGTCTTCGGGTGTGGAGGCGCGGGAGAATGTACCGCAGATCAGTTGTGGAGTATGCAAAAATTTTTCTGAGACCGCCTTCTCGTCCGATGGCCGGGGGACGTGCCGGATACTGAAATCAGGTTCGGATATAAGTCTGGAAAAACCTGTTTACGTTTTGGATGGTGACGTATCATTATTTATAAAATTTAATACGGACGCTGCGCGTTGTGAGCGGTTTGAAAGGATGGAGATAATAGATACGGATGGTTCGGAGTGTGCGGACCCGGCTTATCGTCGATCACAGCGTCAGATGGAAAAGATTGTGAAGTAAGAACAAAAAACTAAAAAAATGAGGAGAATATAAGAGTTCTTCCCGTTAGAGGATGATAAAAAGAGATAACAATGGAGGGTATATTATGGCAGAGGCAGCAGTAAACATTAAAGAACTGGAAAAAAATCAAGAATGGTGGCGTGTAGCAGAGCAAAAACGGTCTAAACGCCTGGATTACCTGCGAAAAGCTGTATGGAAGAAAGGAGCAGTCGGCGGATTATATGCTCCCGGCATAAAAGTAGACCTGGAAAGAGCAGGACTTTTTACAGAAGGCTATTTTGCCAATCTGAATGATCCGGGAATGGTGCGCCATGCCAAGGCAGTGGCCAATGTGCTGGATAACATCCCCATCTTTATCACCGACCAGGCACAACTGGTGGGTTATGTAGGGAGCGCCCCTCATACCATCAGTTGGCTGATCGAAGGCGGTTCCTTGTTAAATGAGGAAGTTTATAACGAACCGGGTATCGCGCCGGAACCTGAGGCGGAATCGCTGAAGAAGATGGCGGCAATGATGGACAAATGGAACGGATATAGCGTCCAGGACAGGTTTATACCTTATGTTCTCTCCTTTGCCGCGGAAGAGGGTGTCAAGCTTTTGAGCGGCGCTGTCGGTTGGGGACTTCCTATTTCCATTTCCGGTTACAACGGCAAGGATTACGAATACATTCTGACAGCCAAACGGGGTTTTGAGGACATCATTGCAGAGATTGACCGCAGACAGGAAGATATGAAAGATAAAGCAAGAAAAAAAGCCGGTCCGGAATATCTCCACGTGGGTTCCCGAATGATGAATTGGGAAGGCATGAAGATCGCGCTACAGGCGGTTATCCGGTACGCCAACCGGTATGCGAGACTGGCCAAGATTGTTGCGGAGAACTACGAAACCGATCCGAAGCGCAGGGAAGAGCTTCTGCGAATTGCGGAAACCTGCGAACGGGTGCCCGCGAAGCCTCAGCGCAATTTACAGGAATCTCTCCAGTTCGACCACTTCCTGCAGGTCGTGGAGCGGTTTGAATCGGGTGGCGGTGCCTGGCCATCCCGTCCGGACTATTATCATGGTTCGTGGTATGACAAGGATGTCAATATAGACAAACGACTGACCAAGGAAGAGGCGCTTGATCTTGTGGGTGAGTTCATGATTCGCGCCCATGAAGTAGGGAGTTTTTTCCCTCGCTGGACTCGCGAAGGTCTCCAGGGAATTACAGGAACCTGGGTCTGGACATTGGGCGGTGTAAAACAGGATGGAGCGGATGCCTGCAATGATTTGACCGTTGCATTTCTTCAGGCGGCGCGTCTTGTGCGCGTATCTAACCCGACCTTTGCCTTCCGCTGGCATCCACAGGTAAAAGACGAGGTAATGCGGGAATGTTTTGAATGCATCCGTCAGGGTCTGGGATATCCCTCTATGCGGAACGATCCGGTTCTGATAACCAATGTGATGCATTGGCACGGTCATCCCATCGAGGAGGCAAGAACCTGGGTTCATCAGGCCTGCATGTCCCCCTGCCCGACGACGAAGCATGGTTTCCAGCCGATGCGCATGGCCTCGGCAACGGCCAATATGGCGAAGGTTGTTGAATATGCCTTGTTCAACGGGTACGATCCAATTGTCAATATGCAGATGGGGCCTCAAACGGGTGACGCGCGGAAATTCAAGAGCTTTGATGAGCTTTACAACGCCTGGGCAGAGCAGCTCAAGTGGCTTATGAATCTGCTGACCATGTCCGTCAATTTCGGTCGTGTTATGTCGCCCGAGATGTGTCCGCGATCGTTTCTCTCGTCGATTTCCGAGCGCTGTGTGGAAAGCGGTCAGGATGCGGCTTCCCCGGAAGGTGATCGCGGCAATTCCTGGATTACAGCGTTCACCTGGGTGGAAAACATCGACAGTCTGGCCGCAGTGAAAAAGCTGGTTTTTGATGACAAGAAATACACCATGGATCAGTTAATAACCGCTCTGGAGGCCAATTGGGAAGGCTTTGAGCAAATGCGTCTGGATTTCGTGAAAAACGCACCCAAATGGGGAAACGATGATGATTACGTAGATGATATTATGCTGAAATGCTTAAGAGAGGCCGCTGCATTCTCCAGGGTAATCAAAGACCCATCCGGAAATAACTGGCCGATATTGCCGGAAAACGTCAGCGGCAATATTCACTATGCCAACATCGTGCGTGCGTTACCCAACGGCAGACGGCTTGGTGATGCCCTGTATGACGGCGGCATTTCTCCCGGACCGGGATTGGATAAGAAGGGACCGACAGCAGTGCTGAAGTCCTGCGGAAAAATCAATCACATAACTGATGGACGCGCGTTCTTGCTGAACCAGCGGTTATCGCCGACGCAGTTATCCGGAGAGAAGGGCTATCAATTATGGAGATCCTATATGCATACCTGGGCAGATCTTGGATTGGACCATATTCAATTCAACGTGATTGACGATACAACACTGCGATCAGCCCAGAGGGAGCCTGAAAAATACCAGGAAGTTATTGTTCGTGTTGCCGGATACAGTGCGCATTTTGTGGACATCAGCCGCAAGACGCAGGATAATATCATCCAGCGTACTGTTCAGGGAATTGGTTAGAATTCTAAGAAAGTGGGGGAAATGTCAATGAGGGGCAATACCCCCACTTTCTGACTGAAATAACGACAAGAAAAGGGGATACAATTCACGGATACAAAGGAGAAAGAGAATATGAAATGCGTAGAGTGTAATTTCGATGGTCCTAGCGATAAATTCCGTTATTTGTACAATGCCCGGATTGATTCATCGCTTACGCTAAGGCAGTGTCCCAACTGCCAGGTATGGCTGGCAGTGGATGAACTGGCTGGCACTATTAAACAGAAAGTCGGTTTGGGCGAGGCACCCTGGGGCAAATCAGCCGGCATCGAGGGTTTGGCAACCGATAACGTGTGACAAAACACAACAAGCAGAGATAATATTGGTAATGGATTTATGCCGATGGTTAGCAATGCTAAACATCGGCATAATGAAAGATGGCGTGGGTGATATAGTTAACAAGATATTTAATTAACTTGCTTTTTTTATCATGATTTATGGATTCCCGCCTTCCTACCCTAAAGGGCATCCTGGACGGGAATAACAGAAATTAAAATAAGATCGAAAAAATTTAAATTCTCACGTCAACCTTGTGTTCCTTGTCATCATCCGCAAGGAGAATTATTCCCTCACTTTGCTCCACGCCGTCAATGGTTACCATCTTTTTGCTTTCTGAAGTTTGCGCACGCATGACAAAGATGTGGTAAATTGTTTTCCCATAGCGGTAACGTATATTGAAAACATCCCAATCATCAGGGATGCACGGCGTAAGACTGAGCCTGTTCCCTTCACGTTTTACTCCCAGGAGCGATTCCAGAATCAGCCGGTACATCCAGCCTGCCGAGCCTGTATACCAGGTCCATCCGCCTCTTCCGATATGTGGCTCAAGCGCGTAAACATCCGCAGCCACAGCGTAAGGTTCCACTTTATAAGTCGCGACCGCCTCAGAAGATCTTGTGTGGTTCACCGGGTTAATCATAGTCATAATTTCCCATGCCCGCCGATTGTCTCCCAAAGCTGCAAACGCCATTGCCGCCCAAATAGCTCCGTGGGTGTATTGTCCGCCATTTTCTCTTACGCCGGGAACATATCCCTTGATGTAGCCGGGATTCAAATTGGACTTATCGAATGGCGGTTCCAGAAGCTGGACTATTCCAATCTCTCTGTGAATCAGGCGCTTATTCAGCGCTTCCATAGCAAGACGCGAACGTTCGGCATCACCGGCTCCGGACAAAACCGCCCAGCTTTGGGCGATTGAATCAATCCGGCATTCGGAGTTTTGAGCCGAACCGAGCGGAGAGCCGTCATCGAAGTAGGCGCGCCGGTACCACAAGCCGTCCCAGCCATGCTGTTCAATATTCAAGCGCAGCTGTGAAGCTTCTTTTTCACAATGTTCGCCGAAAGATGTGTCGCCGCGCAGGCGGGCAATTTCCACAAATTGCATAAGGATCTTATAAAGGAAAAAACCCAGCCAGACGCTTTCGCCCTTGCCCTTTATTCCCACCATGTTCATGCTGTCGTTCCAGTCTCCGGAGCCCATTAGCGGCAATCCGTGCTCGCCGAATCGGAGTCCCCTTCTAATGGCCCTTACGCAGTGCTCATACAAGCTGGCCGTTTCCTGAGACCGGCTGTGCAGATCGTAATACGAATCCTCATCCTTGTTTACCGGACGGCCTTTAATGAAAGGAACGGATTCGTTCAGTATGTCTGAATCGCCGGTACTGGATACATAAAAACAGGTTACAAAGGGCAGCCAGAGGTAATCGTCGGAGCATTGCGTGCGTACACCCCGTCCCATGGGTGGATGCCACCAATGCTGCACATCTCCTTCCTTGAATTGGCGGGATGCGCAAAGAAGCAGATGCTCTCGTGTTAGATTTGGATCGGTATGAATCAGCGCCATTACATCCTGCAGCTGATCGCGGAAGCCGAAGGCGCCCCCCGACTGGTAGTTTCCGGTTCGCGCCCAAAGCCGGCAGGCCAGTGTCTGGTAGGAAAGCCAGCCATTGGCCAGCACGTTGAGGGATGGGTCGGGTGTTTCCACCTGCACGGCGCCAAGCGTTTGATCCCAGTATTGTCTTACGGCCTCGAGAGCGTCATGTGCCGCGGACGCTTCCCCAAAACTCTGCGCGAGTTTTCGGGCGTAATCAACGTTGCGTCCCAGGCCGAGAGTAAAAACAATCTCTTTTTCTTCCCCGTCGGCCAACTCAAATGGAACCTGAATTGCGGCACAGGGATCCAATCCGGCGCCAACTTTGCCGGAGAGATGCTGACGTTTCATAGCCGCCGGATCGTGAAGTGTTCCGTTGCGTCCCAGGAACTCTGTCCGGTTGCAGGTTATGGTTCGCGTCAGCGCGTCTGTGTTGAAGAAAGCAACCCGATTGGGAAACTCAGTGTTGTAGGGGTTGCTCGCAAAAATAGCGCGGCTTTGGAGGTCAACATCGGTAATGACATGCATGGCGGTTTTCGTTCTGAGATCACCCAGAACCCATTCCACATATCCCGTAGCGGAGAGGCGACGTGATCGCCCCGTCTTATTTTTTATTTTCAACACTGTGAATTTTACCGCTGCGTCCAGAGCCACGTAAACCCGTACCTCGGAATGGATACCGCGCTCCGTATGTTCGAATACGCTGTAGCCAAAACCATGCCGGGTTATGTAAGGTGTTTCCCCGCGTCTGGGCAGCGGCATGGGAGACCAAAAGTGGCCGCGCTCCTCATCGCGGAGGAAAAATATTTCTCCACTCCTGTCGCTTACCGGATCGTTGTACCAGGGTGTGAGACGGAACTCATGGGCATTCTCTGACCAGGTGTAGGACATGCCACTCTCTGAAATGACGGTGCCGAACTGAGGGTTGGCCAGCACATTCACCCATGGTACCGGCGTCACATGATCCTGGACAGTCGAAATAACGTATTCGCGTCCGTCAGAGGTGAATCCGCCCAGGCCATTAAAGAACATCAGATTTTGATCAGGCAACCCGGCGACTGGCGCGGGCAGGGCGCGATGGGTACGGGTCGGTATCAGGCGCGGAACGGCTGTTCTCAAACTGTCACGCCGGTTGACCTGGGCGGCCAGTGTCCCTTTTTTATCTGTAATGATAACGTGAGCGACAGTTTGAATCAGAACGCGGTCTTCTTCCGATATCTGGTCGGTAGATCTGACGAAAATTCCGCCCAGTTGATCGTTTAAGATGGCAACCGTGCCTGAGGCAATGAGGCCCATGATCTGGTCATGCAGAAGTTGCCGGTAACCGGCGTGATCTTCATTCCAGATTACGAGGTCAACGGCCAATCCTTTTAATCGCCAGTATACGTGTGCCTGAACCAGTTGGCGTACCAATTCGATGTTAGCCTGATCGGCAATCCTCAACAATACAATGGGTAAATCGCCGGATATGGCGTAGCCCCATAAACCGGATTGTCCCCGGTGATTTTCTTTGATGATATTGGAATCGGCGCGCAGAGAGGCATTGTTGTAAATGACTGAGCCGGCCATGCGGCAGTAAAGTTGAGCGTTGGCCTCCGTAGCATTGATCTGTCTCAGAAGTACCTGACTCTGTGTCCAGGCCAGATCGAACACACGATCCGCGATCCGGCGATCCTGGTATTTCTCGACCAGCGTTAATGTGGCTTCCCTGGTTTCGCTGATTCCGAAAACCATATCAATCGTAACCGATTGTTCCGGATCAAGCGTTATTCGGGAACGTATGGCGACAATCGGATCAAGCACCGAACCCTGACTGCCCGAAAGTGTTCCAAAGAGATCGGAAGGATAACCTATCGCTTGTGGATCACTGACGGTGTTCCCGTGGCCGGTAAACTGCATCCGGTCAGTCTCATAGGAAATCTGCTCGATTTCCGCCCCGTGTACGGCCATCAGATGAAACATCCAGGGATTTTTCTCGTTTTCAGACCGTGGCCGGCGAGCGCAAAGAATCGCCCTGCGCTGTTCGATAATTTCGGCTTGAACAAAAAGATTGCTGAATGCCGGATGCATTGTGTCCGCGGCAGGGGGCGCCAAAACCACCTCCGCATAACTCGTGACATCAATAGTTCTTGGCGACCGCGAACGGTTTTCGATGGTGGTACGGCGCAGTTCGATATCATCTTCCGGCGAAACAACTATTTTTGTATGAACATCAAAATCATAATCCTGGCGGCGAAATTCCACACGGCCGTCCGAAAAAATAGCCTCGTAATGCAGGGGTTGTTTGAGAGTCGGCTGATAGGTTGTTGACCAGACATCACCGGTATTTACATCGCGGAGGTAACAGAAAGTACCAAAGTTGTCACAGGTAGTGTCTTCTCTAAAACGAGTGACGGCCATGTCCTTCCAACGGCTGTAACCGCCGCCCGCATTAGTTATCATTAAGTGATATCTACCGTTGGAAAGCAACTGTACTTCCGGAGTGGGTGTATCGGGGGTGTTAAAAACACGTACAGGTGTCTCCATACTAACGGATTCTCTGTGTGAATCGGCGAGTTCGGTGGGGGAAGTGTAAAAGGCGACGGCCTTGGGAATCCGCTCCTGTAACAGTAACAGGGTTGCCTGAAACAATGGTTCCGACTCAAAACGCTTCTGCATCGGCCGGCCCAGGAGCAAATAGACCAGCGCAAGCAAAGTCATCCCCTGGTGATGCGCCATGAAGGAATGAACCACAGCGTTCGATTGCCCTCGCGGCAGACGCGACGGGGTGTAGTCGATTGCTTCATAGAAACCGAATCTCCCTTCAAAACCTGCTGCGGCAAGTCTTTCCAGATTCAGGCACGCCTCTTCGGGCGCCACCATTAACGCCAGCGCTGAGGCATAGGGAGCAACGACCATATCTTCAGCTAATCCGCGCTTGAGACCCAGGCCGGGTACACCGAAGGCGCGATACTGATAGTTAAGATGGCTGTCAATGGCGTTGTAGCCGGATTCCGAAATACCCCAGGGCACGGCATGCTTTTTCCCATACTCTATATGTCGGGCCACAGCCGCCTTGTAGGTTTGATCGAGAAGAGAGTTTTCATAGGTAGGCATCACCAGAAGCGGCATGAGGTATTCGAACATGGAACCACTCCATGATACCAGTACCGGTTTTCTGCCGGCGGTGGTCAGGAGACGTCCCAGAGCAAACCAACTCTCCTGGGGTAGTTTGCCCTGCGCGATTCCTACGAAAGTGCTGAATCGGGCTTCCGCTGCCAGTAAATCGTAGAAACTTGTATCGCGCCGCCAGTTGCCGACGTTGTATCCTATCGACAACAGATTACACGCCTTATCGAACAGGAAATCATATTCTATACGGGAGAAATCTTCACATTGCCTGGCCAGCCCTTCGATATCCGTCATCATAGCTTGGACGCCCCGGCTGGCAGCTGTAACCAGTCTTCGAAGTTCACCAAGTTGCCTATGCTCATCGGAAGTTATATCCGGATTCATCTGCTTCTCGATGGCCGGGAGCAGTTCCGCTTCCATGTTGATTACTTCCCGCATCGTCGGTATATCATTGAGTCGGGCCGATTTGTTAATCATGTCCGACAATACCGGGTAAAATATCCAGGGTGTGAAAAAACGTAACTCCTCAAGGGCTTCCCAGCATTGATCGGTAAAGGCCTTTGCCCACCATCTCAACGGACTATCGGGATCACTATCGGGCACATTGACGGATGTTGCCATCTGTGCTGCTGATGTTGCCAATTGTTCGAGGTACAAGCGTACCGCCATGAGCGTGGTTGGTTCGGAATTGATTGCATATGCCAGAGTCTTTCTGATTTGAGCGATCTGGACTACGTCAGTTTTGCCCGCCGTGCCGGCGAGTACCTCCAGCGTGTCCCGGAGGCCGGGAAATAGCTGCGATCCTATGATTTTCTGATCGGGAAGGGCGAGAAGTCCCGATCGTAATATCAGCAGATGTCCGGCGAAATTTCCGCTGTCCACCGAAGAAATGTAAAGGGGCAACAGAGGCTCCAGTGATTGTGTATCGTACCAGTTATAAAAATGACCTTTTTGCCTGCTCATGGAATCCATCGTGTGGAAAGTATGTGCTGTACGCTCGATGAATCGCCGCATGGTGATATAGCCTAAATCCAGGGCGGAGAGATTGGCCAGCAGAGACAGTCCCATGTTGGTTGGCGAGGTGCGATGGGCGACCACGGCAACGGGTTGCTCCTG
The DNA here is from genome assembly GCA_000753945.1 of Smithella sp. D17. Lineage (GTDB taxonomy): Bacteria > Desulfobacterota > Syntrophia > Syntrophales > Smithellaceae > Smithella. Next base: position 10,990 of record JQOA01000225.1, read on the forward strand.
ATAGTTGTCCGGTGGCAGCCAATTATCGTCCGGACCCACAAAAGTTTCGAAAAAGCTCCACGTTT
>JQOA01000226.1 GCA_000753945.1 Smithella sp. D17
TTGCTTTTTATGAAAATAGGGTTAAAGTTGGGTTAAGATATTTTTTCAGGTCATGGATAAAAGAACATGGCAAAGCAGTTCCGGATCAACGTAAGGAAAACTTTGCGGTGTTACCAGCTTTGTGTCCAGAACATCGATTCCCATGTCCCGGATCACATTTAAATCCAAATCATAAGGGTACTTTGCCTGCGTCGTGTCGATAAGAATAAGATTGATGTATTCATTGGGGGCGGCCTGGTTTCCGTTTTGATTCAGGCACTCGATAATCATGTTCACGGCGTCGACCAGATTCATGCCGAACTGTTCGGCATCTGCCAGTGTGTTGGGAATGTAAATTTTCGGACAACGATTTGCCGAAATGGCTTCGGCCACTCCCCCTGGAAGCAGATTTGCGGCTATGCTCGTGAAGAAGCTGCCCATCGGGTAGCAGATGACTTCCGCCTGACGAATACTTTCCGCAGTTGCCGGTTTGATGTCGACCTCGACTGGCTGCTTTGATTCTGACGAAGAACTCAAAAACAGTTTTCTAATCGGGCTTTTGTGTTCACGGGCAAAACCACCTGTTATTACATGCTGTCCGATGGCCATGACCCCGTTTTTTAGTTCGCAGCCGAGATACAAGTCCTGAGTAATAACAGGTTGAACATATCCGCGCGCTTCAATGATGCGGGCAAACAAATATAAAACGGTTTCAATCTGACGGTGATTCATCAGATACCCCGCGGTCAGGATAAGATTGCCGATGTTGGCGCCGCGCAGATCGAAATCTTTCGGCATTACACTGAGAAAAAATTGCAGGTGATTACAAATGATGTCGCGCATCGGCGTTGGAATATCATTCACAAGCGAATCGCAGCCGTCGGCAAGGTATTCCAGTTTTTTAGAGAGAATGTCGAAAGATTGCTCAAGAGGTAATCGGTAGGAAAAAAGTTTATAGATATTGGGATTGCCTTTGACGGTCTGGTCGGCCAGCGCCATCAGACGGTTGCGCAAATCGCCAATGGAGAGCATGGAAAACGCCTTGCGGAGCTGAGCCGATGATCCGCCCGAATCAAAGGCTGTAATAATATGATGGGAATGGTGTGTGTAATGGATAAGACTTTTACAGGTTCGTTTGAGAGCCGTGCCACCGCTGAAAAAAAGAATTTTTGGACCAAGTTCCGGAGAACGCGCATAACGAGCTGTCTTTATCGGATCGGGAACAGATACAGATCTTTGGACCATTATATTTTGTGCCGGAGATGGATTTTTTTTTGAGCTATCAATTGATTTCATATTCTTAATGGTTATTTTTCATTCGGGTAATTTATTTTCAATCGTCTGGAAATCTGTCCATTGTTCGTCCTGTTCTAGAAAATTACGGCAGAACCAAACCGCTTCGGGAAAATTAACTCCGCCGGTTGCTTCAAATACATGGCATCCGGAAAGCATTTCAATATAACGTCTGAAGGAAAAATCCGGGGCCGGTGCGTTAGGCTCCGGAATAAAGAACAAACCGGGTGACTTGATGAAAGCATTCAGAAGATCGCGTCTTTTGGAAATATAAATTTCAGAAATGATAAGAGGTTTTTTTGTACGCTTCCAGTTGAGAATAAGAAGACCGTTCATGGGTGCGGACAGCTTGAACCTGTCTTCACCAAAATGCTCATGAACGATGACGTCGTGTTTCTTTTCCAGATTCCACAGAGTTTCAATATCCAGTTTCATGGTTGCTTCGCGGTCTTCTTCAGTCATAACACCCTGTAAAAATTCCAGCGAAAGAATGGTGCCGGGATTAACGCGGGGATGTTTGGGAATGCCATACATGCACAAACCATCATTGTGTTTTTCAATCATAAGACGGTCATTGCTCACAAAGCTTGCTCCGTTGCAAAGCAGCTGCAAGGCTAGTGTCGATTTGCCGCTGCCCGAAAATCCCGCCAGTGCCAGTCCTCTGTTTTGAAATAGAATGCCGGCGGCATGTGCGAGCAGACTGCCCCGTTTCAGCATCCATTCGATAAACCGGTTATTGATAAAATTGACTACCTGATTTACATTGGCCAGGCAGGGGCCGACGGCCACGTGGTTTTTTGCATCAAACATGAGAACCATATCGGTTAAACGCTTTCGAACAATGCGTCCTCCTGCAATATCAACAAATTCTTCCTTGATTCTGGTTTTACCGGGATCAGGTTGTTTTTTTGTGAAGGTAAAGGGCAGCGGCTCCGGCTCACCTTCCAGTGCATATATATTGATATCCGCCTGCGTTTCCGGTCCGAGAAATTCCTTGAAGTGCGTGTGCAGTGTATTCAGTAGATCAGATGAATTGGATCGCACGACAATCACCGCTTCGCCCAGAGCCAGGTTAAGGATTCCTTCAACCGGATAGCGTTGAAGCAGCGACGTTACGATTTCGGGAATCGTATCAGTTTTTTTCATGGCTCAAAACCTCCATCACCTGCTTGACAATCAAAGATGCCATGTTAATACCGCAAGCTTCCTGCAAGCCCCTGAAACCTCCCAATGCCGACACCTCAAAAACCATCGGACCCCCATCCGTTTCCACAACATCGACACAGGTAAAATCCAGTCCAAACAAATCCTGCGCGCGCTTGGCGACATCGATAATCCGGGCGTCCGGTTCAGATGGCTGATAAGAACCTCCGTTGACCGTGGTGGTATTCCAGGACTTATTGTTGCTGACACGCGCGTACGTGCCGACATAGTTTCCTTTAAGGAAAACAACCCCCAGATCGCGGCCGGGAAGGGGAATCATTTTCTGAATGTAAAGCACGTTATTGCCCAGACTCTTAAATTCAAGAATCTCATCTTTGATGTTGGGCAGCGTAGCGCTGATGATTCTCATGCCGCGTGCCTTGGAAGTAAACAATGGTTTTGCTATTGCCTGTCCATAAGAGCGCACTGCTGCAACGGCAATGTCCGGGTCTTCCGTCAGTATGGTCGGAGGCATGGGTATGCCTCCCTTGCGCAGCGTCAGCGTACAGCTTAATCTGTCAATGCAGCGGCTGACGGCGTCAGGATGAGAAAAAAAAGGCAGCCCCCGGTCAGCCAGAAATTTAAGAAGGCTCAGCCTCTGTAAATGATCCGGACTGTAACGGGCGCCGATTTTCTTTATAATTATTCCGTCCAGATCCATCAGGTTAGTTTTGTTGAAGAAAACACTGTTGAGATCAGCGTCATAATAAAGACGCTCGGTTTCCATCAGCAGTCTGTAACCGGTTTGTTTTTCCACTTCATTTGCTATCAGTTCCGATGACCATCCTCCGGTAATGCCGATAACGCCGATTTTTTTGATCATAAAAACGCTCCTGTTTAGTAAAGAAAAAAATCTTCCGGTATCCGGAATTCGCTCCAGGGACGCCCGTCGTGATCCAGAAATTTTTCCAGCAAATATACTCCCCGCAGATACATGGTTTTGGCAAAATCCTTCTTGAGGATGAACCGTGTTGAGGAGATAAAAGACCGGCTGACACCAAGCGCAAGGCGCGCTTCAAACGTAGCATCACCGTTTTTTTCCGCGAAATTCCGGGTAAAAGAATAAAAATTACGAATGACGTCGGACAAACTCTCCCTGATTTTACTATCCAGAATCGGGATCCGGTAATTTGATACCAGAAAAACTGATACATCCTGAATATAGTCAGCCTGTCCGGAGCGATGAGGATCGATAAAGACAATGCGGTCTTCTTTTTCGTTGTAAATAATATTGTCGGTATTGAAATCTCCGTGAATGAAAACACTGAAAGGCGTGGATAGCGTTCGCTCAATGGATGCGGCCCGGGTAATGCTTTCCTGAAGAGAAGGACGTTTGATTGAGCCTATGGTTCGCGAAGGAGTGACCAGAGAAGGGTGCACTTCGTGAACTTCGGGAAGCCTTTTTTTCAATTGACCCATAAAATCAGCGTTGACCGGTTGTCTTTGTTTTGTTTTCTCCCATACCTCAAGAGTGACCTGTTTTAGACGGTCAAAAGCTTTTTTCAGTAAGTGCTGGTTCCGGCTTAGAACAATTTCCTGAAAATTGAATCCACCTATGTATTCCAAAAGGATAAATGCTTTGTCGTTGAGATATTCAAATCCGAATACTTTCGGTGTCAGGCCGGATATGACGTCCTGCCATTTTTCAATTTTTTCCTTCTCCTGCTGAATCTTGGCAACGTTGCCTTCTTTGAAAATGACCTCCTGATTTGATCTTTCATCGTTCCGTGTCAGGATTTTTTCAATACGGCATCCCGATTTTGTTTCCACGTCCAGGTCTTGAAAGAGAAACTCGCCAGTGTCGCGATGCAGGCTGTCTTTGATGGCTGTGTATTCATACAATTTCAAACGCGTACCGGCATAAGCGGAGATGATGGCCTCGCCGACATTAAGCAGCGAGTCGCCGATTCTCTCCAGATAACGCAGAATATTGAAAGTAGTGATAGCGTCGCCGATTTTATGGGTTTCCTTCATGGCATCCATCAGCACCGTAAAATCATTTTTAAAGAGACTGTCTATTTTGATTTCCGCATGGCAGATTTGAAGGGCGTCTTTGATTTTGCCTTGGAGAAGGCTTTCGGCAACCAGATCCAGCGCAACAACGATTTCATGAAAATACGCCTGATAATTGTATTGGCCTAAGAAAGAGCGATCCTGAAAATACTGCGTTTGATTTACAATGTTCATTAGATAGTCGCCGATTTCTTCCAGATTTGACGTAACGGTATTAAGCGATCCCATGATGCGGATGATGCGGTCTTCTTCCGAGCGGGCCCTGAGTGTTCTTTTGTAGCTTTTGCGTTCAATGATTATTTTGAGGTTGTTGATGTAATCCTCGCGATTATTCATCCTTTCCGGAACAAAACCCTCCAATTGCTGAAGCGCAATCAGCGTGTCTTCCAGTTGCTGATGGATTTTGAGCACCAGGAAAGAAAAGTTCTCATTTAATCCTTCAAAGTCAAAAAGGCGTGCGTTACTCATGGCGCGTACGAATCGTAAGCCCTTTGCTTTTCTTAGGCGGGGGCTGTCCTTTCCATGAAATTTTTAAAGACAATTTTGATTTCTGTTCCTGAATTTTAACCTTGATTTCAACATGAACAAGATTGGATGGCTTCAAAGTAATCGTATCGCGATCGGAACTAAACTCAATGGAGCCTTTGCGGAATCCTTCGCAAAGTGTTTCCAGATATTTGATGACCGACTCGCGATCTTCAATGGATTCATGCTGAAAATTTTTTTCTGATTCCGAACTTTCCATCGCACTTACCCCTTTAATCTGTTTTTGTAATCACAAATAATTTTTTTCTTATCCATGTCCATGGCATCAAGCGCCTTGCGAATAGAAGGGTCATCCCAGACCGGTTGATAGCCGATTTCCCGGGCGGCTTTGTCGGGATTCTGCGCCTCCGCGTCCAGTAGTTTTTCACTCAGGTGTGTGTCGTCTCCCATAAAAATCATCAGAGGGCGTAATCTTGAACCCTGTAGCTGATTTTTACGGGCGACGGTCTGAATAAGGAATTCTGTAAAATCGCGGGACTGGGGATTCCAGACTTCGTACCCGTCCACGTCATAATCGGCCAGCAAAATCGGCCAAAATTGCTCGGGATGAGGAACGACGATACATCCGCCAAGGCTTCTAACTTCCGCGATAACGTCCTCGACTTCATAAAAATAATCTAGAGCAAATTGACGTTTAACGATTTCCTTGACGGCCAGTGCGAAAATAACAACCCGGTCTATGGCATGATGATCGTAATGTTTTTTATGGGAATTCAGGTAATTGATAAATAATTTGTTTTTTATGGAAAACTCCGGGATATTCGGACCGTAAAGTTGAATCAACTTCTGAAGTTTAATTGCTTGTGTGCGGGCGAAGCGGACAATGTCTGATTCGACGCCGGTTTTGTCAGTTGCTTCGCGAAGACGTTTTTTATGGCATCGATTCGTGAATGAAGCGAGGAAATCATTGAGTTGGGTCGCCCGATATCTTCGGGTATGATCAATCATATTGAACAATCTTTGTGCGCCGCATAGTCGGGTTTTATTAAAATGGATAAGAATCTGCACCTTACGGTTAAATGCCGAGGCCCGGCAATCGATTTCTGCACCGGCGTAGTCACCGTATATTATAATCTCATTATGCTGAGTGGGGATGATCAGATACTCCTTGATATTTGGATACATAACATCGATTCTAGTCCTAATTAATTCCAGAGGGACATTTTCCGGATGCCAATGAATTGCAAGTAAGGCACCTTCCTTTTCGAAACGATTTGAAGGATCTATTATTCTTTGAATTTGGATAGGCGTTAAATCAACTGCAATGAGCCGTTCAAATACGTTATGATCCCAAGTTGTTATTTTTTCAGAAGAATTTTCAATAGCTTGTGTCATTTTATCTCATACCTTACAATAGTTTATAATATCATAATATTATTACAGCATTGTTACATTTATATAACGATGCTGTTAAGATGTAAATACAGCTGAAAACTCTATCAATTTAACAAAATCGCAACACAATCTTCACCAAATAACAACATGCGTTGATTAAACTTTATAACTAAAGAATTGATGAAGTCGTAAAAAGTCGAAAAACCGTCATACCGGTGAAGGCCGGTATCCAGAACCTATTGAAATAACTGGATTCCCGCCTTCGCGGGAATGACAAAAAAGGGCAAAAGCGACTTTTTACGAGATCATCAAGAATGAACTGTCAAGTTTAAAGGGAGGATTATGGAAGCTCACATCTATGGTGACAAGGCCGAAAAACATTTACATAGTCAGGCCATTGAAGATATTTCTTTATATTATAACCTGCCGATTGATCAGGTAATGTTAGCATATGAGCAGGAATTAGCCCGAATAAGTAATGCTGCCCGTGTCAGGATTTATTTGCCAATACTTATCAGACGAAGAATGAAGGTTATTCTTAAAGGAGAAATATTATGAACAGTGAAACTCCGTGGTATTTGAAGAAGTCGCCTTTGGGCAATGCCTATCAGCATTATTCCAACGTTGCCCGACAAAAGACTGTTTTGGATGCAAAAACAAAAGAGTTGATCAGATTGACGATAGCCTCCGTTTTTAGATGCAATCATTGCACGGAACATCATATTAAAGATGCGTTGGAAGCGGGAGCTACAAAAGAAGAAATTTCAGAAGCTCTGCTTCTGGCATCGTTGCAGGCTGCAGGGACGCAATTAAACTGGAGCAAGGAATTGTTTGAAAAATATTTGAGGGATTAAGCCGGAACAATAGAGGAAACTTCTGAATATTCACAAATGTTTCACTTCATTACAAAGTTTTACAAATTAATTGCCTGCTCAGAAAAGGTGTGCTAGTGCATACTTGCAAAAGTTACCGATATGTCATTTCGACCGAAGGGAGAAATCTTATTCAATGATTATAAAGATTTCTCAGTCACTTCGTTCCTTCGAAATGACACGGTTAATATTGAAATCAAGCACTAGTTTATGGCACCGATTCCATATTAAATTACTGTTTAATTGGCAGCGTGGTGTAAAGCATCAATTATGAGGAGGACGCAATGAGAATAAGAGTCCTTGGTTGTCACGGTTCACAGCTTCCTGATTATAATACGACAAGTTTCCTCATCGGGCAAAATGTTTTATTAGATGCCGGAACAGTTACCACAGTCTTAAGCCTTAAAGAACAGATGAAAATAGATTATATTTTAATTACCCATGCTCATCTGGATCACGGTGGAACTTAAAAAATTGAAAGGCAAAAAACCGGATATTTACCTCTATCACATGAAACCAAGCTATGATGAAGTTATACGTAAAGAAGTGTCGGTAATAAAAGATAGAAAAATTAACATTATTAAAGATGGTCAAATAATCCGTATTTAAACACTCTCAGAATAAATGAGTAAATTTAATTCTTCTGAATATCTTGCCGGCTTGAATGTTGATAAGATGCATTTTGGGCTTGCGGCAATTACCGGGCTGCTGTCAAGGCTGGGAAATCCACAAAAATCATATAAAACAATATTGATTGCCGGCACCAATGGCAAAGGGTCAACTGCGGCAATGACGGCTTCTATCCTGTGCCGCGCCGGTTATAAGGTTGGTCTATATACCTCTCCGCATTTGGTTGATGTCCGGGAAAGGATTGTCGTCAACGGAAAGAAAATTTCTCGAAAGGAATTTGACCTTATTGCCGGGTATGTTAAAGATAAAAAGAAACAACATGTAACATATTTTGAATTTTTAACTGCTGCGGCCCTGGTATATTTTCAGCGCCGGGAAATAGATATTGCTGTTTTGGAGGTCGGTCTGGGTGGAAGGCTTGATGCTACAAATGTTTGTAATCCGTTGGTTTCAGTGATCACCAATATTGCTTTCGATCATATGGATTATCTTGGTAATACCCTGGAATCAATAACCAGTGAAAAAGCAGGGATCATCAAGCGAAAAGGCATCTGTGTTACAGCGGTAAAACAAGAAAAAGTTTTAGAAGTTTTGAAAAACGTATGCTGCCAGCGACAAGCAAAACTATACTGTCTGGGCAGCGATATAAAAATCAAAAAGCAAAAAAATGGTTCTTTAAACTATCGGGGTCTGCATCGTAACCTGAAAAATTTAATAATTCCTCTGCAAGGCGATCATCAGTTATCTAATGCCGCGCTGGCGTTAGCGACGATCGAATTTATCGGAAAAAAAGGTTTCAGTGTTGATGATGCGGCAATTTATGCGGGATTGAAAAATACACACTGGGAAGGAAGGCTCGAAGTTTTAAAAAATGATCCTTTCTTTCTTCTTGATGGAGCTCACAATCCGGCAGGCATCAGCGCTTTATGCCGGTCTTTAAAAAATGATTTTTCTTATCGCCGTTTAATTCTTATCTTTGGCGCTCTTGCTGATAAGAACTATCGTCAAATGTTACAAAGAATAATTCCTCTTGCCCCGTTACTAATATTGACTCAACTAAAAACCAAACGGGCTAAACCGGTGGATGATATTATGGAAACAGTAAAAAAAATGGGCTATCCGGCAATTGTTACTCAAACTGTGGGAGAAGCAATTGATCGGGCGCAGATCATGGCTAAAAAGCATGATCTTATATGTGCCACAGGGTCATTTTATCTGGCCGGTGAAGTAAAACAGGCATTTCCTGAAATTGCCTTATGTGATAGTAAAAACCGGTAAAGAAGATAAAGGTTTAGTCAACAAAAGCAGAATGATGATTGCAATCGGGCATAAAAAATTCAAATCTAAAAAAAACAATAATATGTTGTTTGTTGTATGCAATATTTTAAAGATTGATTTAACCATTGCCTTCCTGATTGCGATAATGATTTTAATTTTCTGCCCCTTAGTTTCTGCTGTTGAGAATCCCGATAATGAAAATTTAGCGAAAATTAAAGTGGACGACGTGAACAAAGACAGTTTCCAGGAAGTACATCGTACTCAAGGGAAAGTAGTCTTGATTTATAACGAAGATGCGCTCGATGAAGATGATATGGAATTGAATAATAAAAACGATATCATTCCTGTTCAGGGAGACGCAGTTGTTGAAAACAAAAAAAATGGCAATTCCGCCAGTATTGAAGCGGACAGTATGGATTACGACAACGTTCGTGATGTTTACCATGCCAGGGGTAAAGTAAGTATGTTTTATAGTGGCGCGGCTCTTTCTGCCGATGATGTAGAGTTTGATAATAAAAATAATGTTGCCACCGCTCAAGGCAGCGCCTTTTTGAAAATGGGAGAGGATACCTTGCAGGGCGATAAGATTGTTGTTAATACAGAAAACAAAACCGGGGTTGCTTATAAAGCTAGTGCTTTTTACGCAAGAAATAATTTTCATGTGAAAGGCGATAAAATCGAAAAGACCGGCGAAAATACATATTTTATTAAACAACCTTCGGCAACAACATGTGATGGCGATAATCCCGATTGGCAAATTACCGGCAGCGAAATGAGTGTAACCATCGAGGGTTACGGTGTAATGAAGAACGCCTGGTTTCTTGCGAAATGTTTGCCAATATTCTATTCTCCGATTCTTCCTTTTCCCGCGAAAACCAAACGTCAGTCGGGATTACTGCTCCCCTATCTTGCCTATTCCAGAGATAAAGACGGTATCGATATTGAGGTTCCTTATTTTTGGGCGATTTCTCCTCAGATGGATGCTACTTTTTATCAGCGCTATATCGAAAAAAGAGGATTCAAAGAAGGCGCGGAATTCAGATATTATCTGGGGGAAAAATCATTTGGAACATTTTACGGTGACTACATAGAAGATACACGCCACGTTACTGAAACAACAGATATGGCAACAAGCCGTAACTGGCAGGAAATGCACAAACGCTGGTCTTATTATTTTAATCATCAGACAAATTTCGATTCGCAGTTTTATTTAAGAACCGATCTGAAAAAGGCATCAGATAAGTGGTATTTTAAAGATTTTTCGTCTCATAATTACTACCTTGATAATTATGCCCAGACAGGTGAAGACAATTTTAAAAACGTTTCCTTCAAAGGAGATCAATCACTTCGTTATCAGGAATCGACCATCCGTGTTTATAAAGGATGGTCTAACTTTAATTTAACAGGAATGATCAATTCCACCGACGATTTTGCAGCCGTCAATAATGATCAAACTTTGCAGAAATATCCGGAGATAGTTTTGACGGGCATCAAGCAACCCTTTTTAAACACTCCCGTGTATTACGAATTCACAGGCACTTACGATTATTTATACCGGGGTGAAGGCCAAAAGGGTCACTACGTTGATTTCTTGCCAACTGTATCGGCTCCGTTTAATATATCCCGGTACGTTAAAATCATTCCGCAGTTTGCCTTCAAAGAGACATTTTGGAGCAGGGACGACAATCAAACCGATTCAAAAAACAAGACGGCCGATAGAACTGTTTTTAACGCGTCGGTATCTTTAAGCAGCCAGCTTTCCCGTATATTCAATGTTAATGTAAATGGTTGGGAAAAAGTAAGGCATGAAATAAGACCGGAAATAATCTACTCCTATATTCCAGACGTGAATATGGACAATGTTCCCGATTATTATGTGCCTGCTTCATCACCGTTTCCGATGCCCGGTTCAAATCCCTTCGCAACTGTATTCGGTAATGCTTTAACAGAGCAAAACGCTGTTGCCTGGTCGTTTACAAATACCCTTACCGCAAAAGTAAAGGATGATCATGGCGCATACAGTTATCTGGAATTTCTCCGGCTGAGATTATTTCAGATTTACGACATACATGAAGCCAATAAAAGTATGGAAGGCGTTACTCAGGAAAGAAGGCCTTTCTCCGATCTGGGGATAGAGTTTGATCTTACTCCTCACAAATATTTTTCGTTCATGGCGCGCAACGTATACGATGTTTACGATGGATGGAAACAAACAAATTATGATTTAAATGTCAAGGATTGGCGCGGAGATACGATGACGATCGGTTACCGTTATACTTTAGACTCTATTGAAGAAATCAATCTTTATTTAAAGGCAGTGATCACTGAAAATATTGATGGCACGTTTATTTCGAAACATGATCTATTTAATTCCAGGACAATAGAGAATACAGTCGGGATTTTTTATCACAAACAATGCTGGGGTATGGGGTTAGATTTAACCGAAACCGATGACGACGTCAGGTTTATGTTTAAAATATCGCTGGCCGGTTTGATTAATATGGGAAATAAATAAAATTCCCGGTAGCCGGTTATTTACATTTTAATATAGCATAATAGTATGCGTTCAAATTAACATTTCTGTAAAACGACTCGGTAAAGATATTTATGGATACGTTTATTTTAGCTGCGACCAGTTTCACTATCGCTGTTTCTCTTATGATTTCCGGCAGGAAGGATCATCTACAGTCTTCTTTCTCCCGCTTATGCGCTGCTGTTTTTATCTCGCAGGCGGCAATTTCCATGGGGGAAGTTTTTCATTTCGGTTTTTTGCAGAAAATCAGCTATCTCGGAACTCTGGCAATCGCGCCTTTAGCGCTCGGATTTTTCCGTTATCTGACAAGGACCAAGTCTTTGATTTCTTTGAGGATGTTTGTCTTGTTTATTCTGACAAGTTTGTGCGGAACTGTTTGCGTTTTCACTTCCTTGTCCAACGGAGTTTATTTTAATGCCGCCATAACATCATACACGCTTTTTGCTCTGGTTTTGTGTTATGCGGCTCTTTGGTGGCACACAAATAAATTGCCTTCCGGAAATGAAAAAAAACGTTTTGGATATTTACTTTTTGTCTGTCCTATTGCTCTGGTTCCGGGTAATATGCATTTATTGAATTACTGGGGACTTCAATTGCCGGTAGTAAAAGGCGTTGCCTCATCGGTTTTGCTTTATTTTATTTTGCTGGTTATCGCTTATCCGCAGCTTCGTGAACTGCATGATTTCTTTGCGCGGTGGCTGATAATTTTTGTCAATACTGTTACCGGAGCAGTCATTTTTTATTTCGCAGCTTTATTTTTCAACGGCACTCCACCAACCATTATGGGTTTATTACTGGCGGCTTTTCTAATATCTTTGTCTTTCTCGCCGATGAAGATGATTTTAAGAAAAATATTCAGTTACTTTTATCCGGATAGTAAAGATGTTTTTACCTCTCTTTATGAATTTGACGAAAAACTGGAAAGGGAGAAAGCGCTGATGCTGGCGGAAATGGCTCCGGTTGTCGCTCATGAAATCCGTAATCCGCTGGGTTCCATCAAAGGAGCGGCTCAATATCTGAAATCGGAAGCGTCCACTCAGGAACAACACGAACTCTTGAATGTTATTGTCGAAGGAACGGACAGATTGAACAACGTTGTCAGTCAAATCCTCGATTATGCGCGTCCGTACAAACTCAACCTTAAATCTCAAAATATCAACCTGGTTATTAAAAAAGTCATTTCTATTATCGCCGCAAATAAACTGGTAGAAAAAATTGCCATTGTCCAGGATTTGGATGAAAAACTTCCCGAAGTGGAAGTGGATGAACAGCAATTTATACAGGTAATTTTGAATATAGCGCTAAATGCCATTGAATCAATGCCGCAGGGCGGCACTTTGACTTTTCGTACGTCCAGTAAGGAATTGGAATCTGAAGGGATGATAATTGTGACTATTCGAGATACGGGAATCGGAATCAATAATAAAGACATCAAGGATATTTTTAAACCGTTTTTTACGACCAAGGAAAGAGGTACTGGATTGGGGCTGGCCATCTGCCAGAAAATTATTAAAGAGCACGGCGGCAGTATAAGTGTTGAATCAATTTCTTTTCAGGGCACTGTGTTTTCCATCAGGCTTAAAGCGATTGCACAGGATTGAAACAATCTGACTTGATTAAAATTCCAAAGCGTAATAATTAAAAATCATGGAAAAAATTTTAATCGTTGATGATGAACTGAATATGCGGCTGGTGTTATCGGCCATGCTGAAGAAGGAAGGCTTTGAGATTTCTTCCGCTTCCAACGGACGCGAAGCTCTGCAGATTCTGCAATCAAATAATATGGATGTCGTTATTACCGATTTGAAAATGCCGGATATCGACGGTATGGAATTGCTGACCAGTATCTCCGGACGTCATCCGGAAATTCCCGTGATTATGATTACAGCTCACGGCACAATAGCAACCGCCGTGGAAGCTCTGAAGAAAGGCGCGTTTGATTATATTACCAAACCATTCGATATTGATGATTTAAAAAACATCATTTCCAAAGCCATTAAAACACGCGCTTTAAAAGAAAGCGAATTATCTTTGCCGCCGGCTGAAATCGAACGCATAGGCATTATCGGCGTAAGCCCCAAAACCATGGAAGTTTTTGATGCGATCAAAAGGGTTGCCCAGACAACAACAACGGTTATGATTACGGGTGAAACGGGCACTGGTAAAGAATTGGTTGCCGAAGCTATTCATTACAATTCTCCGCGCAAGAATAATCCGCTGATCAAACTCAATTGTGCTGCTATTGCCGAAACATTGATGGAAAGCGAACTTTTCGGTTATGAAAAGGGCGCCTACACCGGCGCGGCCATTACCAAGCCGGGGAAATTTGAACTGGCCCATAAGGGAACTCTTTTTCTTGATGAAGTAGCGGAGATCCCGCGCGAGATGCAGGTCAAACTACTGCGCGTTATTCAGGAACAGGAATTTGAGCGGGTCGGCGGATTGCGGACAATTAAAGTCGATGTGCGCATTATAGCCGCCACTAATCAGAATCTTTCGCGTCAGGTGCAGGCGGGGAGTTTTCGCGAGGATTTGTATTATCGCCTTAATGTATTTCCTATCGATATTCCGCCGCTTAGAGCAAGAAAAGAAGACATTCTTCCGCTCGTTGATTTTTTTATGGAAAAGTTCAATAAAAAACTGGAACGTTCAGTCAGAATGGAACTTGAAGTGAAGGAAATGCTCTTACGCTATGAATGGCCGGGCAATATTCGCGAACTGGAGAATCTCATCGAAAGGATGATGCTTCTGGCAAAGGATAACCGGATTACTCCCGGGGAAGTTCCCGATGAATTCAAAATTTCTCTGGATAAGATTGCTGCGATGCCAACAGATGACAGCAAAAAACCGTTTAAAGAATACATACGCGGGCACGTAGAGAACGTTGAGCGGCAGATGATTATCAAATACCTTGAGGAAACTGGTGGTAATGTCACCAATGCGGCTAAGAAAATGGGTCTCAGCCGCAAGGGATTGCAGTTGAAAATGATTAAGTATGACCTGCGCAAATAAATAAGCGAGGTAAAGAATAAGGCGTAATCTAACTCAACTAAATGTAGGGCGCATTCCCCGAATGCGCCGAACGGATTGTTCGGGGAACAATCCCTGAGATTGCTTCGCTCATTATCTTTCCCCGCACCCTTTGCCCGGGGCTTCGGCTCACCGCAAAGACACTACGACAGGGTCTTGAAGGCCGGTATCCATGGTTTTCTGGATGCCGGATCATGTCCGGCATGACAATGTTTTTGGGGATCATTAATAAATATACTGGGAGGATAAAAAATGAACTTCAAAATAGGCCTGGTTGTTATTCTTGTTGTTCTTGCTCTAATCTTTGTTGCTCAGAATATAGAAGTAGTCACTGTAAGTTTTTTGTTCTGGGAAATGTCCATGTCGCGCGCTGTGCTGATATTTTTTACCTTATTAATCGGTTTCATTATCGGTTGGTTCCTGAACAGTTATCTGTCCTATCGTAAAGATAAAAAAGAATCTTCCGATTTTAAGGTCTAAAGAACAGCACAGAAAAGAGCGGCTGATTTTATCCGATGGCCTGGATCCGACGAGCCGAACACAACAAATGAACCTATCTTGCCCCTTATATTTAAAACCCGCACTAAGCAAATAATTGAACACTTGCAGCAAGTTTAGGGCGACATTTCATAATCGTGATGACATGCAAAAATGAAAGCAATTAACTATAAAGGGCAAAGCATAATTACCACAAGGCATTATGACTTTTGGCTCAGGATTCAAAAAATATTACTCGCAAATTATTGCTGGTGATGTTTTAGTATTAAGCACATTCTTTCCAAAAGCACCCTGGAAAGCAGAATTAGCAATGGCGCGAAATCCAATTATCTACGGACTTGCAAATGAAATTTATGTTGCTGAATCAGCCGAAAAAGGCGGAACATGGTCGGGTGTTGTTGACGGATTAAGAAAGGGAAGGAAAATTTATGTACGTCAACCTGAACAAACAGAAAAAAATGCAAATCTTGTTTTAATTCAGAAAGGTGCAGTTCCTGTTGACTACAACGGCAACGAATTTTCAAAATCTTATAGCTCATTAATAACTGAGCAAATATCACTAGTTCGGGAACCAAATGACAATGATTCATTAGAAATGAAAATTCGTTCTGCACTTAATGGCAGAATCTTAAGTGCAAAAGAAATACTTTTTAAAATTGATTTGGACTGGACACCTAACAAATTGAGAGCACACTTGAAGAAACTTGACTTTATTGAAGCAGTAAAAGATAAAAGAACAAATCAATACAAGCTCAAAGGTACAACAGACACAACTCAAACAATACTTTTTACTTAGGACAAAAAGAAAACCATCTGTAAACAATATATTACTGTAATCATATTTTCAGTGGTGCATTGCGACATCCGCCGTAAATCGCATGTCTGGTTGACGATTATTTACTCATTCACTTTTCTCTGTGTGAACGGCGCGTTCTGCCTGAGAGAAATAATCACGCAACCCGTCATATATATAGAGAACCGCTTTAACGTAAACGTCGCTGTGATTGTAGGCAAAAACGGCTCTGTACTTGCTGTTGTAATTGCCGATGTTCTCTCCTGAAAGATTATTCTTATAAAGGTAATTTTCCACGCTGAAGATAGTATCTTCTATGTCGAAAGGATCTACATCATCATTGATTCCATTTGAATCAATGAAAAATGTCAACAGAGAAGAAGGGATAAACTGTCCCCAGCCGATTGCGCCGGCATATGAACTCGTAAAATACTGCGGCGTATGTCCTGTCATTCGTGAAAATTTATAAAGAGCTGTTATTTCACGAACGGCAAATTTTGTCCGGTTAGTGAAAATGTATTGCGATACTAAAGAATTGAACGCGTAGAATTTTCCGCGCTGCTGGCGATCGGCGAAATTGGTTTCGATGCCGATGATGGCAGCGATCAATTCCTTGTGGATTCCGTGTTTCGTCTCGGCATGGTTGAAAATCTCGATATGGTCTTCAATGAATGGCTTTCCTTTTTTTATTTTGGCATCCACGCCTATGCGCGCGAAGTACCAGGCCGCATTGCGTTTTTTGTCATGATCGGTCTGTTTTTCAGCAGATCGCTTAAAATATTGATCTATATTCGAATGGATTTGAAAAGTTTCATTTTTAATCTGTTCATCCAACCATTCTCCAGGCACTTCGTTCATGATCAGCAGATGTTTCAGTTCTTCAATTTTAACCGGGATAGCTGAATCCGGGCTTTTCTTGACCTGCATAGTTTCTGATGCGCAGCCAACCAAAATAAAGATCATAAAGACTATAATTAGTGAATATCTTAATTTCATTTTACCCCGTTAGAATAGCTAATCTCTTCTAACGGGGTTTACTAGACAATGAACGATATTGTCAAATCTTTTCAATCCGGATTTACACCGTTTTTCCAGAATAATGATGGTCTTGTAATCAAGTTAAGGTTAATGTATAAATTATCCAGACTATGATAACGAAACAAGACATCATCACGGAAGCCAAAAGATTGAAGTTTGCCGATATAGGTTTTACTGACGCCCAGCCTTTTGACTCTCAAAGGGAATATTTGCAGGCGCATCAGGAGGAATATGGCTGGGCGGAAGCAATCGGTTTGAGTTTGATTGCGGGAACGGATCCTAAGAATATTCTTCCACAGGCAAAATCAATAATCGTATTGCTGGAATCTTATTTCGAAGAATCTTACCCGCTGCAATTGGAGCGTCATTTCGGACGCTGTTATCTTGACGATGACCGCGTTACCAAAGATGGTTTGGCGCTTAGACTTAAAGCTTTCCGTAAATTTCTTCAGGCAAATGGTATTGATTCCAAGGTGCCGTTTAACTTGCCGCATCGGTTGTCAGCCGCGCGTGCCGGATTGGGCACTTTTGGCAAGAATTGTCTTTTCTACGCGCGGCGTGTCGCTCGAACCAGTTCGTTTGTTTTTCCCGTTGCTCTTGCAATTGATCATGAATTTGTCGCTGACGAACCGGAGGTTTCTATTGGCTGTCCCGACTGGTGCCGCAATGCCTGCGTGGCGGCGTGTCCTACACACGCTCTCCAGGGAGGTGGAAAGATTGATCCCCGCCGCTGCATTTCTTTCTTAACATATTACGGTGATGGTCTTACTCCGCTTGAACTCCGCGAACCTATGGGTATGAATATTTATGGATGTGATCGTTGTCAGAATGTTTGTCCTCGCAATACACCTTGGATGGCCCAGGAAAAACCGCAAAATCCCCGTGTGTTAGCAAAGACTGCGAATTTTGATCTTTCCCGTCTGCTGCATATGGATAAACCGTACTTCGAAAATAAAATCTGGCCTCATATGTTTTACATGTCAACCGATGATGTCTGGCGCTGGAAGATGAATGTGGCCCGCGCCATGGGTAATAGCCTTAATCCGGTTTATGTCGCCGAGCTCATTTTGGCCTTTAAAGAAAATTCTGATGAGCGCGTCAGATGTATGATAGCCTGGGCTTTGGGGCGGATCGGCAACAAAGAAGCGATGGACGGACTTGAACAGTTTTCCAGGGACAGCAAGGATAACGTCAAGGAAGAGATCAAACAAGCTATGGTGTTGATTGAGAAGAAAAAAGTTTAATCTTATTCAATCGAAATATCTATTACTTCGAAATTTCGTATGCCGCCGGGTGTTTGCACATTGATTTCACTGCCGATTTTTTTACCAATGAGAGCTTTGCCGATGGGAGAGGTTACGGAAATCTTGTTTTGATTAATGTCAGATTCATAGGGGCCGAGCAGTTGATAGCTTATTTTTTCGCCGCTGTCGATATCTTCCAGGCTTACATAACAACCGAAGACCACTTTTTCAGTGGTCAATCCTTTTAAATTAATAATATTGGCCATAGCCAGTTGATGTTCCAGTTCCTGCACTTTTCCATAAAGAAAAGACTGTCTTTCTTTGGCGGCACTATATTCAGCGTTTTCTGAAATGTCACCATGTGCGCGTGCAGTTTCAATATCGCGAACATTTTCAGGAATAGATATGTTTTTTATTATTTCCAAATCTTTTTTCAATCTTTCAAAGCCTGCTTTTGTAATCGGTATTCTTTCCATAATAACTCCGGATTGTTTACTATGTCCTGGCGTGATCTGTTTAAAACAACGGGCAGGATAATAACCTGGCCTTTGTCTAATAAAGAATAAGTGCTCTGTCAAGAAACATTTGATGGCTGGAATCGTCCGATTGTGCTATTTAGGGCATAATGCAGAAAACAAAGGTTTTTAAAGATGATGCTTGATAAATTCAACAGAGAAATAAATTACCTGCGTGTTTCCATAACTGACAGGTGTAATTTGCATTGCAGTTATTGCCGCCCCAAAGAGGGAATTTCTTTGCAGGGGCATGACGATATTCTGCGTTACGAGGAAATAATCCGCATTGTTTCCGTTGCTGTAAAAATGGGATTGGTCAAGGTGCGGGTAACAGGAGGCGAACCGTTGGTCCGCAAGGGCTTTGTTGATTTTATTGCCGAACTGAAAAAAATCGACGGTTTGCGAGACATAAGTCTGACAACAAACGGCATTCTTCTGGAAGAATTCGCCCAAAAGATTTTTGATGCCGGTATTTGCCGCATAAATATTAGCCTTGATTCTTTAAATAAAGATAAGTATTTTCATATTACTAACGGCGGAGATTTGGATGCCGTTTTGCGTGGAATTACCCGGGCTGAAGAAGTCGGGTTTGCCCCGATAAAAATCAACACAGTTGCCATTAAAGGTTTTAATGATAATGAAGCTCTGGACTTTGTCCGATTAGCTGTAGACAAGCCTTTTCAAATACGGTTTATTGAATTGATGCAGGTTGGCCAGCAAACAAATCTGGGTGACGTTGGGGATTATATGCCGACGTCGCAGTTGATTGATAAAATCAAACAGAAATACGAATTGGAACCGATAAAAAACAAGAAAAAAAGATTCGATGGTCCGGCTAGAGTATTTAAAGTAAGAGGAGGCCGTGGTGAAATCGGTTTTATTAACCCGGTGAGCGATCATTTTTGTTCAACCTGTAACCGTTTGCGCCTGACTTCTGATGGTAAATTGCGGGTTTGCCTGCTTAACGAAAAAGAAGTTGACTTGAAAACTGCTCTACGGGAAAATTGCAGCGATGCGGAATTGGAAAAACTTTTCTGGGATGCCGTATTACTGAAACCTGAACAACATGATCTGATCTGCACGGAAAACAGTTTAAAGAAATGCCGGAATATGTCGGCGATTGGCGGTTGAAAACAGAAATCAAAGAGTTTATTTTATAAAAAACAAGATATAAAATTTTATACATAATTTAATATAAAATTCACCGGGGAAAACTCAAATGTTTTTAGATAAAAAATCTGCCCAGTTATCCGATGAACAACTGAAAACATTGCGGAGAAATTATATTCTTTCGCGTCAGAAAGAACTGGTTCTGGATTTGGTAGTTCCGTTGGCTGGCGAAAGAATTCTGGATGTGGGCTGTGGCACTGGAGAAAATTTACTTTTTTTTCAGGATAAATGGTGTTCTTTAACGGGAATTGATTCTTCCAAAGAAAAACTGGATGTTGTCCGGCAAAAATACGGCGACCATGTCGAACTGATTCTGTCTCAACCTGAAGACATTCCCTTTTCCGACAATGAATTTGACATCGTAACTTTGATTAATGTTCTGGGAATCTCTGCTAACCCACAAAAAATAATTGAAGAAGCAATCAGAGTTTGCCGCGGCCGGGTCTTTATCGGATTTATAAATGTTTATTCTTTTGTGGGTACCAAGCAGGGATTGAAAGAAATGTTTGGTTTTCCCCTTTCACGGGAAATGCGTTTTTTTAGTTTTCCTGAAATTAAAACCATGGTAAAAAATTGCGCTGGCGATACTGCCATTAAATGGGGCAGTGTCATTTATTTTCCCAATATTGTTCATTATTTTTTCGAGGAGTTGGAGGAAATTTTCCCGCTCCGGAAAAATCCCTTTGGCGCTTTTGTTGGCCTGATATTCCCTGTTAAATACACTTACAGGACGGCGCAGAGCCCGATTATGGAATCATTTAAACTGGAAGCTAAAACCAGAAACACAGCTCCTGAAGCTATTCGGGAAAAACTTAAGACAGGCGGATAAATGATTAAAGAAGCGATGCTATATGAAAAACTTTCTGAAGGACAGGTGCGCTGTAATCTGTGCTCTCATAGATGCGCGATTAAGCCTGATAAGCGGGGTGTGTGCGGAGTAAGGGAAAATAGAGAAGGCGTTCTGTACTCACTGGTTTATGGGACACTGATAGCCGAAAATATTGATCCCATCGAAAAAAAACCTTTCTTTCATGTGTATCCCGCTTCCAGATCCTATTCCATTGCGACGGTGGGATGCAATTTCAGCTGTGATTTTTGTCAGAATCACGACATTTCACAAATGCCGCGTGCCACGCGCATGATAACCGGCGATGATTTTCTGCCGATGGAAATCGTGGCCAGGGCAAAAAAAAGCGGATCGAAAACAATCGCCTATACCTATACAGAACCCACAATTTATTTTGAGCTGGCCTACGATACCGCAAAAATCGCCGCGGAAAACGGCTTAATAAATGTTTTTGTCACCAACGGTTTTATGACAACCGAAGCAATTGAAACAATAGCTCCTTATTTGACTGCCGCCAATGTGGATTTGAAATCTTTCCGCGACGATTTTTACAAGAAAAAATGCGGAGCCAGGTTAAATCCGGTTCTGGAAAGTTTAAAAAAAATGAAAGAGAAAGGCATATGGGTGGAGATAACCACATTGCTCATTCCCACCTTAAATGACAGCGAAGAAGAACTAAAAGACATTGCCGGATTTATTGCGGGACTGGGAGTAGAAACTCCCTGGCATATAAGCCGTTTTCATCCTCAATTCAAAATGCAGAATCTGCCGGCAACTCCGGTTGCCTCGTTGCATCGCGCAGTGGAAATCGGGAAACAAGCCGGATTAAAATATGTATACAGCGGTAATGTACCGGGAGATGAAGGTGAAAACACATACTGTTTCAATTGCGGGAATCTTTTGATCGAACGCTACGGTTTTAGGATTGTCCGCAATAATCTGAAAGGGAATAAATGCAACAAATGCGGGACGCAATTGGAAGGTGTTTGACATTGAAAACCAGCTTTGTTATATTTCAACAAAGATATTTTTTGTTATTATGCTGAATTAATTAGAATGCAGTAATTGATGGAGCAAGAATAATTCCCAATAACCCGCTTAAATTTTAAAAGGCATTTTGCCAAGGAGAACAAAACAATGGATCAAAATAAATACAAGAAAATAATTTCATCCGCAATAGAACGTGAAGTCGAAGCGAATACGTTTTACAGTGCAGTATCAAAAAAGGCTAAAGACAAAAACATCAAATCTATTTTCAGCCAACTTGCCGAAGAAGAAAAAGAACACAAGCGTACTTTAGAGGGGTTCCTTGCCAAAGCTCCGGAGAAAATGCATTTCTCGGAATCAATAGATTACAAAATTGTGGATGCACTTGTTACACCGCCATTGACTGCCGATCTCAAACCTGTTGAGGGTATTGTAATTGCGATCAAGAACGAACTGGAAGCAATGCAGATGTATACTCAACTGGCAAATGTCAGCACGGACGCAGCGCAAAAGAATATCTTTCTTGAACTGGCCACGATGGAACGCGGCCACAAAAGTAAGCTTGAGGATATATATACAAATATGGCGTTTCCCGAAGTCTGGTAACTGGCGTAGTTTCGTATTGGACATTATGTTCCGCAAAGTTTTATTAAATATCAATTCAAAGGAATCTTAAATGCAATTTCCACATCTTTTTTCATCTGTGACCATTAATGGTATGACTTTAAAGAATCGGGCGGTTATGCCGCCTATGGGTACGGGATATGGTAATCCCGATAGCACGGTCAGCGATCGGCTCGTGACGTACCTTTCACGGCGGGCGCAGGGTGGCACCGGCCTGATAATTACAGAGGTATGCGCGGTCGATCCGCGCGGCAAGGGTTTTCCCAATGAGATTGGCATCTGGAGCGATGCCTTTATTCCGGGGTTGGCGCGCATTCCTGAAGCTTTGCATCACTTTGGAGCTAAGGCTGCACTTCAGCTCCATCATGCCGGCCGTGAAACTTTTGAAGATGCGATAGGCGCTATTCCCGAGGCGCCTTCGGCGATACCCAGCGTTATCCTGGGCCAGCCATGTGAGGCTATGAGCCTGGAACGAATTGCCCAGATTGTCGAGGCCTTCGCTAGCGCGGCCGGACGCGCCAAGACGGCGGGCTTCGATGCTGTGGAGCTCCACGGGGCTCATGGATATCTGTTAAATCAATTCCTTTCTCCCTTTTCCAATCAACGCGATGATAAATACGGAGGGAGCGATGAAAACCGCGCGCGGTTTGTTTTAGAAATTATTGCGGCGGTGCGTAAGAAAGTAGGTAATGATTTTCCTGTCTGGATTCGCGTATCGGCCGATGAACTGGTACGCGGCGGGTATGATTTGCCCTTCATGCAGAAATTTGCGCCATTGATGGTGTCTGCCGGAGTTGATGCCATTCACTGTTCGGTGGGGGTTTATTCCACACCCGGCGGTTTGTCCATTGCTTCCATGGATACAGAGCCCGGTTTCAATTTGTTTCGTGCCCGCGCGCTTAAGGATGTTGTAAATGTGCCCGTTATCGGCGTGGGGCGTATCAATAATCCGGAACTGGCCGATCAGGCTATCGCGCGGGGCGACGCCGATCTTATAAGTTTTGGACGTCAGCATCTGACCGATCCCGACTTTATCAACAAAGTTCGCGATGGAGCTCTTGACGATATACGCTGGTGCACAGCCTGTAATCAGGGGTGTATTGAGCGCTTGAGTTTCGAAATGAAGTCGGCTACCTGCAGCTTCAATCCCGAATGCGGCGGCGAACATAAGGGGCAAGCCCCCAAGGCAAAACCTTCCAGGCGCGTATGGGTCATCGGCGCCGGACCGGCTGGTTTGTCGGCTGCGATGGCGGCATCAGCGCGTGGGCATAAGGTGGAAGTATTTGAGAAGGAAGAAAAACCCGGAGGGCAGTTATTATCAGCCAGCCAGCCGCCTCACAAATCGGCTTTCAAGGACTGGGTCATCTGGTCGCTGCGTCAGCTGAAAAAAAGTTCCACACCTGTTCATTGTCAAAACCTGATCAGCAAAGAAAAAATAAAACAGCATATGCCAGAGGCGGTGATCCTTGCCTGTGGCGCATATCCGGTCACGCTTCCCATTCCCGGCCTTGACTCCGAAAAGGTGGTTGATGCCCGTGACGTTCTTACAGGCAGGGTTGAACTTAAAAGTCCGGCTGTTGTTCTGGGCGCTGGTTATGTGGGTATGGAAACAGCTGATTATTTGCTATCCAAAGGTATACCGGTTACGGTTCTGGAGATGCAGGCATTTCCTCCGGTTGGCAAGTTAACGGCGCATGGATACTGGCTGCACAAACGCATCAAAAGTGCCGGCGGCAGACTGGTCTTTGGTGCTCAGGTAACAGGCATTG
>JQOA01000227.1 GCA_000753945.1 Smithella sp. D17
CTTCTTTCCTAAAACGTTTATAACACAGACATCAGCAACCTTGACTTTAAACAGTTTCTCGACTGCTTTGCTGATTTCAACTTTATTTGCTTTGCGATCGACTTCGAAAAAATATTTATTCGATTCTTCCCGCGCCGTAGTGCTTTTTTCTGTAATTACTATTTTTTTTATAACTTGATGTACTTCCATTATGCTAACAATGCTCCCTCAATTTTTTTTACAGAGGGTTCAAGAAGGATCAAATGCTCATGATTAAGAATATCATAAACATTAATGCCCTCCGATCTGATCATCTTAATGTTTTTTATATTTCGCGATGATTTCAGCAAAACCTCATTATTATCAGCCAGAACAAAAAGAGCTTTTTTGAGACTAAAGAGATCAACTACGTTTTTAAATACGCGTGTACTGATTTTTTCCATGGGAAAGTCTTTCAGTATCAACATCTTGTTCTCTTTAAATTTCAGACTCAACGCAGATATCAAGGCCTTCTTACGCACTTTCTTGGGCACACTATAAGAATAGTCCCGGGGATGCGGACCGAAAACCGTTCCACCGCTTCTCCAGATCGGCGATCTGGAACTTCCAGCTCTTGCCCTGCCCGTTCCTTTCTGTCGCCAGGGTTTTTTCCCTCCGCCGCTTACATCACTCCTGGTTTTAGTGGAAGCAGTACCGGAACGGCGTGATGCCAACTGCATTTTAACCACATCGTATATAATAGCCTCATTGACTTCAGCGCCAAATACAGCGTCATTCAAATCAACCTGAGCAACTTTTTTATTCTCAATATCAAAAACATCCGCAACTGCCATGTTCATAACTCCAGTTGTCACTTAAGCACTTTTTTTCTTTGCTTTTTTAATTAATATTAGTCCGTTTTTACTGCCGGGAATTGATCCTTTTAGTAAAAGCAAATTTCTATCGGGACGAACCTGCCATACTTGTATATTCTGGATGGTTTTACGGACATTACCCATTTGGCCACCCATTTTTGTACCCTTAAATACGCGCGACGGATCGGCACTGGCGCCAATGGAACCCGGCGCCCGATGATGCATGGAACCATGTGTGGCCCTGCCACCGCCAAAACCGTGTCTTTTAACAACGCCCTGAAATCCTTTTCCTTTTGATGTTCCGACAACATCGACAAAATCACCGGTTTGAAAAATGTCCGCTGTAATCTCCTGTCCCGCTTCATATTTTTCCGATGTCGATCGCAAAGCAAATAAAGTTGAAATCAGCAAAGCAGTCGAGAAACTGTTTAAAGTCA
>JQOA01000228.1 GCA_000753945.1 Smithella sp. D17
CAAGGAATTCGAGAAAAACCAAAGTGAACTTAAACGATTAATAGATGAGAGCAGCGTCATACTTAAAGACCGTGAGATAAGTCAATGCCGCAATGAGTTGGATGTTCTTAGAGAGCGAAGCCGACTTCTGGATCAGGCTGGTGATATGATTGGACGGATCAGCACAGCGGAAAAAGCACTGAAGGACCTTGCTACAAGCCTTAAAACATCAAAACATAGCCATGAAAAGATCTTGGATGAAATTAAATCAGCCACAGATAAAAAGGTTCTTCTTGAAAGAAATATCGAAAATATGGAGATACAGGTATCCCTGATGAGCCGTATTCGCGATCTTGAGGAAGACAGAAAACGTCTTGAAGATGGCAAGGCTTGCCCACTATGCGGAGCGACTGATCATCCTTACGCAAAGGGTAATGTGCCTGAATTGAACAAAGCCGAAGCTGCGCTCAAGGAAACAAAGAATGAATTCAAAAAAGAATCCAAAAAACTGAGCAAGTTGGAAACTGATCAGGCTAAACAGGCAGCGGAAATCAAACATGTTGAAAAAGATATAGCAGAAAAGACAACAGTCCTTAATTCAGATAATAAACAATTCACTGACACTTTGCAGGTGTTGAACATTACAGAAGTCGCTGAAAAACGGGCAGTTAAGGTGCGCGAAGAGCTTGCGGTTGTTCAGAAGTCAATTGTCGAAATATCCGGTATTATAGCTTCAGCCGAAGAAAAAAGTAAAAAGGAGAAAGCTGCCCAGGTTGTTTTGGAAAAGATGAGGGTGAAGGTTGAAAATTCAAGTAAAGCCTTGCAGGAAGCCAAATTCAAGCTTGAGCTTGCCGGTAGTGAGCATACGAGGCTGGTCAAGGAATGTGATGATTATGCGAAACAGATAGAAAAGGCTCGTGCCAATGCGCTTAAAGATGTTGAGCTTTTTGGTATTGAACAGATTCAATCCGTTGCGCTTGATGCCATACTGAAAGACCTTACACAACGTAAAAAGACTTGGGAGATGAAGCAGACAGCAAAGGCAGGTCATGAGAAAAAGATCAGTGACCTGAAAGCCGGGATCGATAAGGACAGTGCTTTATTTGATAGTCTCGAAAAGGATTTGACAGTAAGAGGTAAAGAACGCGACGAGCTAATGTTACAGTACGAATCCCTGTGCGCTTCGCGACGGGAACTGTTTGGCGACAGGAACCCGGATCAAGAAGAAAAGCGTCTTGCTGATACGGTTGAGCAGGCGGGTAAGTCTCTCGAAAAAACACGCGAACAATATGAAAAAATTGAAAGAGAGATAAATGCCCTGAAGGAGAAAATGGACTTATTGAAGGGCAATATAGAACGTCGGGCCAGAGAACTTGTACAAGCGGAAAAAAACCTGAAGGATAAAATCAAAAGGTCAGGATTTGAAGATGAGGCAGATTTCCTTTCATCATGCCTCACCGAGGAAGAACGCGAGATCCTTGTTGATAAGGAAAAATCCATGATCAAGGAAAAAACTGAAATAGATGCCCGTAGCAAGGACAAGTCGGAAGCACTTGTATTGGAACGAAATAAAAATTTGACAGATCAACCCAGTGAAGCGCTAAAAGAAAGCCTTGGCGCTTGTGAATCAGATATGAAGCAAATCAGGCATGATATTGGTGGTATAACAAACAGTTTAAACGAAAACGAAAAACAAAAGAAGCAACAGCAGGAACGCATAAAGAGTATCGAAAACCAGACGAAGGAATACATGCGCTGGGATGCTCTGCATCAACTCATAGGGTCAGCCGATGGGAAGAAATTCCGAAATTTTGCACAGGGACTGACTTTCGAGATGATGACCACACATGCAAACCGTCAGCTCTCGAAGATGACGGACCGCTATCTCCTTGTTCGGGATTCGTCGGAACCGCTGGAACTGAATGTCATAGACAATTACCAGGCCGGTGAAATCCGTTCCACGAAAAATCTTTCCGGTGGTGAAACATTCATTGTAAGTCTTGCCTTAGCTCTCGGTCTTTCTCGTATGGCCAGCCACAATGTCCGGGTTGACTCGCTCTTCCTCGATGAGGGATTCGGAACCCTCGATGATGATGCCTTGGAAACGGCACTGGATACCTTGGCCGAATTGCAGCAAGACGGCAAACTCATCGGAGTCATATCTCATGTCCCGGCACTTAAGGAGCGCATAAGCACACAGATTCAGGTAATCCCAGAAACAGGCGGGCGCAGTTCTCTTTCCGGTCCCGGCTGTATGAGGGTATATTTTTAAAAAAAAATAATCGGAGCTTTTAAAAGCTAATGTCCTATAAGATATGTTATGTCTCCTTGAAGACGAAGAAATTCATTCGGCATAATGGGAAATTGCATTGTAAGACTTTAAGCAAATTGCACTTCACCTATCGCTCCCATGTCATTTCCGATGATAATGATTATTCCTGTAACTCCGGGAATTTTTATACCGAAATCCAGTGAGTTTTTTATATTGTTTTTGCTCTTAACTCTATTGCCGATGGCGGAAGCGGCGGCGTCGGCCAGTGTTGCGGATGGGGAAATGACACAGACAGCGTCTGCTTTACCAAAACTCAAAGATGGGCCGACAGTGGCAGATGATGTGCAAATGCCTAGAGGAGTTTTCTCCGGTTTTACTATGAAATTTACTTTATAACTTAAAGAAGATTCCCCAGCGTAAACGGAAATAATCAATTCTTTTTTCGATTTTAAAAAAATATCTCCGCCGTTTTCAATAATGATATTTTCCGTATTCTTGAGAAGATCATTTCCCACAAATTCGGATATGGCTCCGGCAACAGAAGCCATCGGCCCTACTCCACAGATTTTTGATTTTAAAAGCATGTCCCGGACAATCGGCGGCGCGAAATCATCCTCTGGAAGCGGCAGAAGTGAAGAAGGAAATTCCGGATGATTTTTAATATAGGTTTCTAATGAGTAACGATGCTTGGCAAGAGATTTTAAAGCTTCATCTGTCAGATTAGTATCTGAGCTGATCAATAAATCACTCTCGGCAATTTTGGCATTATATGAAACAAGATTAGCCTTATTTATTAATGACCTGTATATTCTTTCCTCATATATCATATTAAGAATAGATTGTGGCGCCCTCCCCTAATATCCCATCTGCTTCTTTCTTTAATTTATCATTAATGTCGAGACGAAAATCATCACCAAGATAGACAATTGTTTCACTTTTTCCATTCATGATGTGCATGTAACCTTCGTATTTACCCTGGAATTTCTTCATCGAAGAAATAAATGATGAAAGGCTTTCTGTCGAAACCTTACTGGCGTCAACCATAAACCGGACTTGCTTATAAGGATTTTCTAAAGATTTACTCAAAGAAGTTACTTCCAGAGCAATTATCTTCGGCGTTTCTTCCCCCCCGCCTATATCAAGAGTTCCCTTAACGACGATTGGTTCTTCTTCGTGCAGAAAAGAGTAATATTTTTTATATAATTCAGCAAAAAATATAATATTTATTGAACCCTGCAAGTCTTCAAGAGTAACGTAACACATTATATCTTTTCTTTTTGTCGTTTTTTCACTGATGCCGCTTACTACTCCGGCAACAGTTACAGTATCTTTATCATTTTTGGTATTTAAATTACCGGAATCGGCATTGGTAACAAATTTCAAACGATCAGCAAAACGCAGTAGAGGGTGGCCGGTAATATAGAAACCCAAAGCTTCCCTTTCAATGGATAACAGTTTCTTGTGGTCCCATTCAGGCACGTCGTCCGGGATTTGATACGATTTTAATCCATTATCTTCTGATGAACCGCCGGAATTAAATTGGTC
This sequence comes from Smithella sp. D17, assembly GCA_000753945.1. Lineage (GTDB taxonomy): Bacteria > Desulfobacterota > Syntrophia > Syntrophales > Smithellaceae > Smithella. The sequence continues at coordinate 3,797 of JQOA01000228.1, forward strand.
AAAAAAACTGGATTGATTGCTTTGCTTTTCTTTTTGATTGCGCTGAGCTTCATCCATAGCTTCTTCATAATGTTCCATGAGTTGACGACGCTTATAGCTCAAAGAATCAAAAGCACCGCATTTGATCAGACTTTCGATTACTCTTTTATTTACTTTGCGCAAATCAACGCGGCTTAGGAAATCCATGAATGAGGTGAATTTTCCGTCCTTCCTTACTGATATTATCGAATCAACAGCTGCTATACCGACATTTTTTATTGCTGCCATTCCAAAACGGATATTTTCTCCGGAAATGGTGAAATCTCTCTGTGACTCATTTAAATCAGGCGGCAGAATATTGATGCCCAATTCTTTACAAGCGCTCATATACTTTATTATTTTATCCCGGTTGTCTTTTTCGCTTGTGAGCAGCGCGGCCATGAATGCCGCCGGATAATGAGCCTTGAGATAGGCAGTCTGATAAGCAATTATCGCATATGACGTGCTGTGAGATTTGTTAAAGCCGTATTCGGCAAATGTCTCCATCTGTTCCCAGATGGTTTTGGCCTTGTTTTCATTGATTTTATGTTTTTTAGCGCCTTCCAGAAATTTGGGTTTTTCCTTATCCATCTCCGCGGCTTTTTTTTTGCTCATAACTTTACGCAAGGTATCCGCTTCGGACATACTGTAGCCGCCGATAATGCTGGCAATCTGCATAACCTGCTCCTGATAAAGAATAATGCCGTAGGTTTCTTTCAGGATAGCTTCCAGTTGAGGCAGTTCATAGGTTATTTTGGTTTTCCCCTGTTTGCGGGCGGTAAATTCCGGAAGCATTTTCATCGGCCCGGGCCTGTAAAGAGCAATAAGGGCGATTATATCTTCAATATGATCAGGCTTTAAATTAATGGCAAGATCTCTCATACCGGAACTTTCCAGTTGAAAAATTCCGTCTGTTTCACCTTTCATTAAAAGTTCATAAGTTTTTTTATCATCCAGAGGCAAATTGTCTATGTCTATCTCGATATCTTTTGATTCCTTGATGAAATTAAGAGTGTTTTTAATGACTGTTAATGTTTTAAGACCCAGAAAATCGAATTTAGTCAAACCGACGGTCTGGATGTCATTCATGGAATACTGAGAAACAACATCGTCTTTGGGAGAACAAAGAGGAACCCTTTCGACCAACGGCACATCGGAGATTACTACTCCCGCTGCGTGAGTCGAGGCGTGACGGTTAATTCCTTCCAGGATGCGGGACAAGGATAAAAGCTTGGCTATCTGAGGATTATTTTTTTCTTCCTGAGCCAGTCGAGGTTCTGCCTTGATCGCTTCATTGAGTGTTATGTTAAGGGTATTGGGGATCAATTTGGCGATTCTATCCGCTTCGCTGTAGGGTATATCCAGGGCGCGTCCTACGTCGCGAACGACTCCCTTGGCCTGCATTTTTCCAAAAGTGATAATTTGAGAAACTTTGTCCTGACCATATTTCTCAGTCACATATCTAATAATTTCATCCCTGCCTTCCTGACAGAAATCAATATCAATATCCGGCATGGTTTTGCGGCTGGGATTTAAAAACCGCTCAAAGAACAAGTTATAACGGATGGGATCGATGTTAGTGATTCTTATCGCATAGGCCACCAGGCTTCCCGGCGCGGAACCGCGTCCCGGACCTACGGGAATATTATTGTGTTTGGCATGTTTTACGAAATCGGAAACAATCAGAAAATAACCCGCGAAACCCATGGATTTGATTATTTCCAATTCTTCATTAAGACGTTTTTCGTACTTTTCTTTTATGGCCGCTTCATTTTCTTTCTGGTCTTTTAATATAACCGGGAAAAGTTTTTCCAGCCCTTCCCTTGCCTTTCTTTCCAGATATTCGTTGAGAGATTCTTCGGGATTCTTGATTTCAAAATTAGGTAAATAAAACTTGCCTGTTTCCAGAGAAAAGTTACATCTTTCGGCAATGCTTACCGTGTTGGACAATGCTTCCGGCGTTAGGGAAAAGAGTTGGTGCATTTCTTCGGGAGAACGGAAATAAAATTGGTCCGTGCTCAAGCTCATTCTGTCCGCATCTTTGATAGTTTTACCTGTCTGTATGCACAGTAAAATATCATGCGCCTCGGCATGATCACGTTCCAGATAATGACAGTCGTTGGTTGCTATTAGCGGAATGGATAACTCGCTACTGATTTCTAATAAACCCGCGTTGGCAATTTTCTGCTCGGGAATTCCGTTCTCCATTATTTCCAGATAGAAATTATCTTCACCGAAAATTTCCTGATAATGACGGGCGACTTTTTTTGCTTCTTCTATATTGCCCTGCATGATTAAATCGGCTATTTCACCATGCAAACAGGCACTGGACGCGATTAATCCTTCGTGACATTCCTTCAACAATTCTTTATCTACGCGGGGTCTGTAATAAAAACCCTTCAAATAGCCGGCCGTTGTCAACTTCATCAGATTTTTATAACCCTGTGCATTTTTGACCAGAACGATTAAATGTTTTGCACTTTCACCACCGGCGGTTCTATCCGTTAGCTTGTTGGGAGCAACGTATAATTCACACCCGATTATGGGCTTGACTCCATGTTTGTAGGCATGCTGATAAAAATCAATTGCGCCGAACATATTGCCATGATCGGTGATGGCTATTGCCGGCATTTTATATTCGCGGGCTTTTTTGAACAGGTCTTCCAGACGAATCATTCCGTCGAGCAGGCTGTATTGTGTATGCAAATGCAGGTGTACAAAATCAGAATGCTTCATTTTTAAACTAATCCAGCCAGTAATTGGGCGCTTCCTTGGTAATAATTACATCATGGACATGACTTTCTCTCAAACCTGCCTGAGTAATACGGACAAAACGCGCATTTTCAATCATTTCCGGGATCGTTTTACAACCGACATAACCCATGCCGGCTTTGAGTCCGCCGATAAGTTGAAGAATACTGGCGGAAAGTGATCCCCGGAAAGGAACTCTTCCCTCGATGCCTTCGGGAACGATTTTTGCCGGAGCTTCGATATCATCCTGATAGTAACGGTCACGGCTGCCCATTTTCATTGCTTCCAGCGAACCCATGCCACGATAAACTTTATAACTGCGTCCCTGAAATAAAATGGTTTCTCCCGGACTTTCTTCAGTGCCGGCAAATAACCCGCCGATCATCACACAGTGGGCTCCGGCGCCGATTGCTTTGACAATATCACCGGAATATTTTATTCCGCCGTCAGCCATTACGGGAATGCCTTTTTTGGAGGCAATCTTATACGTGTCCCGGATTGCCGACATCTGGGCCACACCGACTCCGGCAATAATTCGTGTGGTGCAAATGGATCCGGGACCAACGCCGACTTTTACGGCATCAACGCCGGCATCAATTAGAGCCTTGGCGCCATCCGATGTCGCGACGTTTCCGGCAATTAATTCGCATTTTGGGAAATTTGATTTAGTTGCTTTAATGGCTCTTATGACTCCTGCGGAATGTCCATGTGATGTGTCAATTGAAATTACATCAGCGCCGGCCGCAAGAAGCGCTTCAACTCTTGCTTCTCTATCAATAATGCCGACCGCTGCGCCTACCCGCAATCTTCCTAAAGAATCTTTGCAGGCGTTTGGATAGCGGCGTATTTTTTCAATGTCTTTAATTGTGATCAAGCCTTTTAATCTGTACTCTTTATCAACAACAAGCAGTTTTTCAATTCTATGCTGGTGAAGAAGTTTCTTGGAATCTTCCAGAGAAATATTCGTAGATACTGTTACCAGATTCTCCCTGGTCATGACATTGGCGACAGGCTGATCTATATTTTCTTCAAACCGCAGATCCCGATTGGTAAGAATCCCGACAAGCTTTCCTTTTTTGACAACCGGCACACCGGAAATGGAATATTGATTCATCAGTTTCAAAGCGTCGCTGACTTTACGGTCCGGTTCGATCGTAATGGGATCAACAATCATCCCACTTTCTGATTTCTTTACTTTGTCCACTTCAATCGCCTGTTGTTCTATGCTCATGTTGCGGTGAATGATGCCAATGCCGCCTTCCTGGGCCATACAAATAGCGGTGCGTGATTCGGTTACCGTGTCCATGGCAGCGGAAACTATGGGAATATTGAGAGAAATGTTTTTTGTTAATAAAGTGGATGTATTGACATCCCGAGGCAAAACATTGGAAGCTGCCGGAATTAGAAGAAGGTCATCAAAGGTCAAAGACTCCTTTACGGTATCATCAAGCATTGTATCCTCCATCGTAATCATAAAGCCTGATTACTGTTGATAAAATATTTTTCACCATTTAAATTAATAAAATAATCAGTGCCGTTTTCAGAGGGTTCTATAAATTCAGCAAGCTGATAATAACTTTTACGCGAAAACCGGGCCGTAAATCTTCCTTCTTTAACCCGGCAATAAAGAACATTTTCCTTGCCTGTAAACAAAGAATTCATTTCCAGTATTTCGCAGGAATCATCGTTTAAAATAATTTCAATTTGTTCCCGGCTATCACAAGAAAGTTTTGTTTTATAAACGGCCTCAACGACAAAAGCCGTATCTTCCACGTCAAGATAACAGCGTTCCGGACCCAGTTCAATTAAGTACTTACCGCATTCATCAATTTTTAGATGTTCAAAAAAGACATTCAGTATTTCTTTGCGGAACATGTGGGCACCGTTATAATACCAGATGCCGTCTTTGTCTATTTTTATTTCAAAATTTTCCATTGCTTAAAAATTTTTCCTGCTGTCCAGTAATATGGTTACAGGGCCATTATTGATGAGCTCAATTTTCATCATTTCCTGAAATTTTCCTGTTGCCAGTTGATTTACTTTTTCTTTTGCCCTGTCAACAAAGTATTCATTTATCGACGATAATTCCTGATGGTTGATTCTGACACCGGCATGGTCAACCCTTTGAATAACTGCACGCATTGGTGTTTCCGTTTAATGATTTCATTATGTTTAGCAACAAATTGTTTCCGGTTCAAGTTATTTCTGCTTAGAGTATTCCCATCTTGATTTTTCAGGTTTCAATTTTTCTTGACAGGTGTTGTTTTTGTTGCTAAGGACACGCCGGTTTTAGGTCAATGGCGCTTGTGGAAATTTCTTTTTCTTTTCTTCAATTTTCCGGCAACGTCTTAAAAATGGAGTAGTTTATTATATAAGGGGGTAATTCAAATGCTTTGTCAAACTGTTAAAGCGGGATTCGAATGCGCTTTTATGAGCAAAAAAGGATGTGGTTTCTTTAACGGCAGATGTCAGACAATAATCGACAAATGCGAAGGCTGTGTAAAGATAATGGATTATGAATCAGGGAAATACTGCAAAGTCTATCCTGATCCAGCCAGTAAGTGGCAAAACGGAAGATGTCCAACCGCAACGCATGTTAAACTGGAAATACAAGAATCAACGCAAAAAATCAATCCGCTCAAGGCGTCTAAAAGAGCAAATAAAAAATAATAATAAAAACTGCGCGCACTTTTGCCGCGGTGACAATATTAATTTTTTACAAGTTATTTTCAGTAGATATTTTCAGTAGAATAAAAAAGCCGGCGATGTACATCGCCGGCTTTTTTAGCTGATCATGGTTTTTATTTTCTGTAGTTCCTGTTTAATCTGATCCAATTTTTGTTTCTCGGAATTGATAGTCTCCGGTTCGATATTTCCACGCATTT
>JQOA01000229.1 GCA_000753945.1 Smithella sp. D17
TGTATAATAATGGTTCTACTTCGTCACGGATTTTTTGCAGGCTTTTTTTCGATGTTGCTTCAAAGCGCAGGACGATAACCGGTTGGGTATTGGACGAGCGCACTAAAGCCCAGCCATCTTTAAAAGGAATACGTATTCCGTCGATTTCAACAATGCCGGGTGTGTTTTGAAAGTGTTTTTTGATTCTTTTCACTGTCTCCGCTTTTTTATCATCAGCACAATCAACTCTGATTTCCGGCGTGGCAAAGGTCTTCGGCACATCGGAAAACAACTCGCTTATTTTCTTGCCTGTGAGGGAGAGAATTTCCAGTAATCTGAGCGCCGCGTAAATGGCGTCATCATAGCCGAAATAACGGTCGGCAAAAAAGAAGTGCCCGCTCATTTCACCGCCCAGCACTGCTTTTTCTTCTTTCATTTTTGCCTTGATTAAGGAGTGTCCCGCTTTCCACATTATGGGTCGGCCGGAATGCTTTTTTATATCGTCAAATAAAACCTGTGAACATTTAACTTCGCCGATAATCGAAGCGCCGGGATTCTTCTTCAGAATTTGGCGGGCGAAAAGCAGCAGCAGTTTGTCACCCCATATTATTTCGCCTTTGTCGCTGATCACACCAAGACGGTCGGCATCGCCGTCGAAGGCTATTCCCAAATCCGCTTTTTTACTGCGGACTAATTTGATTAGTTTATCCAGATTTTCTTTCACCGTGGGATCGGGAAAATGATTAGGGAAATTGCCGTCCGGTTCGCAATAAATGGGAACAACTTCACAGCCTAAACGCTTTAAAAGGGGCAGGGCAAAGAGACCTCCAACGCCATTGCCGCCGTCAACAACGACTTTAATCTTCTTTTTGATTTTAATTCTGTCGAAAAGATAATTTTCATAGTCGGTGGAAATGTTCTTTTGACGCGCTGATGAGCTTCCTCTGGCGTATTTCCCGCTTTCCATTATTTTTCTTAGTTTCTGAATGTTTTCGCCGTAAATGGTACTGTTGCCGATACAAATTTTGAAACCGTTAAATTCCGGCGGATTGTGACTGCCCGTGATCATAACTCCTCCTCCAACATGCAGATGGCGAATGGAGAAATAAAGCATGGGAGTGGCACAAAGTCCGATATCAATTGTGTTGATGCCGGAAGCATTGAGGCCTTTGATTAAAAAGTTGTGATAGGCGTCAGAACTCAAGCGGCAATCGCGCCCGATGGTCATGTTCTTTATTCTGTTTTTGGCGGCATAAGTTCCTATGGCCCGGCCCAGGTTGAAAACAAATTCTTCATTCAAGTCTTTGTCTACAACTCCTCTTACGTCATATTCTCTAAAAACATTGGGATTAAACAATCGCAAAACTCCTTTAATGATTTATGTTTTGAATTTAAGTGATAATTCGTAAACACCGCTGTCAATTTTTCTCTTTATGTCAAAACCTCCCTTCTCGAAAACATGAAGCATGGGTTTGTTTTCGACGAGAACATCAGCGGTAAATCCGAGCAAGCCCTGTCTTTTGGCAAGATAAGTAAGATATTTTAACAATTCAAATCCTATTCCTGAATTTTGCTGGTCGTCACGAACGGCAAAAGCAACTTCGGCGGTATGAGTGCTTTCATCAATTCCATATTGGCCAACACCAACAATTATCGGGTTATCCCGGTCTCCCCTGAAGACTACCAAAACAACTTCTTTAGTGTAATCAATTACAACGAAATTCTGCAGTATTTCGTGCGGCATGTCTTTGCGGGACGATATGAATCTTCTTTCGATACTCTTATCGGAAAGTGAATAGAAAAAATCTTTTAAAAGTTCTTCATCACTGATTTTGACAGGTCTGATAAAAATCTGCACCCCGGTTTTTGTTGAAACGTATGTTTCCAAATCGTCGGGATATTCGCCGCGCTTTCCGGGGATAAAGGCCTGATCTTTGAAAATCAGACCGCGTTTTTTTGCTTCTTCAATCAACCATGGACGGAATTTGGGATGGGCGATGGCAATTAAAGACATGGCTCTTTCCCTGATGTTTTTCCCATGCAGGTACGCAATGCCGTATTCAGTTACTACATAACGTGTATCAGCACGATTAAGAGTTATTCCAGCCTGTTCTTTCAAGGCAGGAACGATACGGGAAATGGTATCGTTGCGGGAAGTAGATTTAAGGGCCAGAATGGTTTTGCCGTTTCGGGAAAATAACGCGCCTCTCATAAAATCCTGATGTCCGCCGATGCCGCTGTAAAAAACGCCGCCGATTGATTCCGAAGTTGCCTGTCCGCTTAAGTCTATTTCCAAAGTGCTGTTAATGGCGACCATATTTTCTATCCGGGAAATGATTAACTGATTGTTAGTATAATCAAGTGTCCGAAGCGCGATGGAAGGATTATTATCGAGGAAATCGTAAGTTTCCCTGGTTCCCATACAGAAAGCGGCGACGGTTTTCCCGTGGTCAATGGTTTTTCTGGAATTATTGATGACACCGGTTTTAATTAAATATACCAGGCCATCGCTTAAAAGTTCCGTGTGCACTCCCAGGTCTTTTTTGTTGTATAAACTGGCCATAACAGCATTGGGCAAACCGCCCCAGCCGACTTGAATAGTATCGCCATCCTGCACAAGACGAGCAACATTTTTCCCGATGGTTTTAATAACATCGCTTGC
>JQOA01000230.1 GCA_000753945.1 Smithella sp. D17
GCAAAGAGGGTGGGAGAGCTTATTCATCAACGGTTTGGGATTCAATTGAGTAAAGCTTCCGTGTGTCGTTTGCTGGGGCAATGGGGGTTGACACCTCAGCGTCCGGTTGGGCATGCCTATCAGCAGAAGCCGGAGGCTGTCCAGAAATGGTTGCAGGAAGCGTATCCGCGCATCAAGCGATTGGCTCATAAAAAGAAGGCGTTGATATTCTTTGGGGATGAGGCGGGTCTTCGCCCGGATCATCATGCGGGTACCCCTTGGGCGCAAAAAGGAAAAACTCCCGTAGTCAGCAGCACCGGGGCGCGGTTTGGTTTGAACATCATTTCGGCAGTCAGCGCTCAAGGGGAGTTCCGATTTATGACGGTAAAGGGTCGGGTCACTGCCGCTCAGTTTATGGATTTCATTAAACGGCTTCTTCATGGCAGTGCGAGGACGATCTTTCTGATTGTGGATGGTCATCCGGTTCATAAAGCAAAATCCGTGACTCGTTTTATGGAAACCGTGAAGGATCGTTTCCAGATCTTCTTCCTTCCACCCTACTCACCGGAATTAAATCCTGATGAGAGAGTATGGAATGATCTGAAAAACAATGCCGTTGGCCGTCAGTCTGTTAAAAGCCCTCAGCAACTTCGTGCCGCCGTTATTAGTCATCTTCGTTTTATTCAAAAAACACCGGATCGGGTTCGATCCTATTACAATAATGAGGAAACAAAATACGCCGCTTAATATTAATACTATTATGAGACGGTTAATATCTCTCAGAAAAAGGATGTTCTGTTCATCGGAAATACCGGCCTGGGGAAAAGCTTCCTGGCCAAATGCATCGCGTTTGCCGCTACCCAGCGCGGTATTAAAACTCTCTTCACCACCGCCATGGACATGATAAATCTGCTCACCGCCGCTGATGTTGACCGCTCTTTATATAAAAAGCTCCGTGATTATCAAACGCCTGATCTTCTGATCATTGATGAAGTCGGTTATCTGCCCCTTGGCGTGCAGGGCTCCAACCTCTTCTTTCAGGTGATCAGCGCACGGCATCAAAAGAAATCAACGATGATAACCAGCAACCTTGTCTTTGCGGAGTGGGGAAATCTCTTCGACAACACCACCGTCGCCACGGCGATTGCCGATCGTCTTGTCCACAACTCCGAAGTAATTCCCGACTTTGACAGCAAATGCGGTTTTTCTCAAAAAAACATCAATAATATCAATGAAAGTGTCCGTGAGTTTTCGAAAGTGTAGTGAACAAAATAGCCTGTTGATATAGATATATGTTGAATATTCTGATATTCGTGGTATACATAAACCATGTTCATCAAAACCACCATAAATTCTGCCGGCCAGGCCTACTACCATCTTGTGGAGAGCTATCGCCTCGACGGTAAAGTCAAGCATCGCACCTTATTGTCACTGGGCAAGGCCGGTGAAGACCGCATGGATGAACTCATCGCTGCCCTCAGTAAACATAAAGAGATTCTCACCCTATTGGAATTGGCAAAAAGTGTTGAAGTAAAAGATACGTATATCCTTGGTCCGTTGTTGGTTTTGGAGCGTTTGTTTGAAAAGAGCGGCATCAATGCTATTTTGAAATCCATCACGACCAAGCATCCCAAGCTTGAATTCGATTTACGAGGTCTTGTGTTTACCTTGGCTGCCGCCCGCTTTGTGAGACCGGGCTCCAAACTCAAATGAAGGTAAAACCATCAAGGATATTGTTGCCAAATTACGGGAGAAGTTCAGCATAAGGCGTTTTATCTTTGTGGGGGACCGGGGATTATTTTCGAAGCAAAATCTGAAAGAATTGCGTGGCGAAAACAAAGCAGGTGAGTTTATCGTCGGGTTGAACGACAACAAAGAATTTACCCTCAATGAAAAAGCGATCGCGCAAGACGCTATGAGAGACGGCTATTTCGGCGTGGTCACGAATGTCACAGACATGCCTGCGAAAGAGATTGTTGCAAACTACAAGACCTTGTGGATTGTGGAAGACGCGTTTGGCGAGATCAAAGGGACGCTACGAGCCCGTCCTATTTTTCATTGGACCGATCCACGCATTGTGGGACATCTGACCTTGTGTTTCATCGCTTACTATTGCGAGGCGCTGATGACCCAAGCGCTTCGTGAAAAAAAATTGATGCTGGGGAGTTCCGCCATCGATTCCGACATTATCGATCCGCGTCCACTCACCGTGGTTGAGGCCATGAGGGAACTTCAAGAGGTAAGAGCTGTTCCGGTCAAGGTACATTCCACGATCATGTGGGTTCGCACGGATATTAATGGAAATGCTCATAAGTTATTTTCGGCAATCGGTCTTAAGCCACCTCCCAAAGTGCTTCGTCTTACAAAAAGTGAAAATGTAGTGGCACAAGCCTGACGTGTGCCCGTAAATCATCATTTTAACTGAATATTATTTTTTTTGCTGTCAAAGTCGGGAGTAATTATCATGGAAGGACCAAGCTATCGAACGAAAAACAAAAACTGAACAGAAAAATACGATACATTTTGAATAGATGAAACCGCTAATGCCCAACGCATCCCGGCTAGATCAAAGATTAAATGCTACAGACTGAAAATACCTGGAAAGGAACTTGTTCGCCCTGTTCATGATGTGGCCTTCTTTATTCC
>JQOA01000231.1 GCA_000753945.1 Smithella sp. D17
CAAACATTTTTCCTATATTAATCCATTATTTTTATTCTTCCTTCTTTTGAAAAAGGATAATTCTATGAAAGTTGATACAATGCGCCATATTGATTATTACGCCGGCGTTCCTCTTTGTTTTTTAGGTTCTTTGTGTCAAAAAATTATAAAATTGTTAATCAAGCACGATAAAAAAGCGCCGAAAAATGTTTTGTTTATTGAATTATCGGAAATGGGCAGTGCTATTTTAGTTGATCCGGCAATGAGAAAACTGCAAAAAGAAGCAGGCGCCAACCTTCATTTTGCTATTTTCAAAAAAAATAAACCAAGTCTCGATTTATTGAGCACAGTTCCGCAGGAAAACATCTACACAATCCGTGAGGACAATTTTCTTTCGTTGGCGCTGGATGGAATAAAATTCTTTTATTGGACGAGAAAAAGAAAAATCGATGCGGTAATTGATTTGGAGCTTTTTTCCAGGGTTACAGCACTGCTTACCGGCTTTAGCGGCGCTCCTTACAAAGTGGGGTTTCACGCTTATTACAATGAAGGACTTTACCGGGGAGATTTTTTGTCGCATAAAGTCGCTTATAATCCCCACATTCATATCGCAAAAAATTTCATTGCTCTGGTCAACGCGCTCATGTCGCCGCAGGAAGAAATTCCTTACTCCAAGACGAAGATTGAAGACGATGAAATACGTCTTGCTAAAGTTAGATATTCCGCTGATGAGAAGAAGACGGTTATTGATATTGTTTGTGGATGTTTTGAGAAATTCGATCCCGTAAAGAATAAAATCGTTTTGATTAATCCCAATGCCAGTGAACTGCTTATCCAGCGGCGCTGGCCCCGGGAAAATTACGCGCAATTGATAAAAATGATTCTGGAGTATTGTCCACGGGCGATCGTCTTAATTACCGGTGATCCGCGCGAAAGGGAAGAAGCTGAAGTGCTCAAGCAACAGGTACAAAACGACCGATGTGTCAATTTCGCTGGAAAGGTAAAATTTGCCGAACTTCCTTTGCTCTACAGTGTTTCAGATCAGTAGAATAATTTTAACTTCGCATTATTTGAGCGATGTTATTGCCGGAGCCGGTATCGGCATATTGCTGACTATGGCTGTAAAATATTTTTTTGACCGGAAGAAAATTAATTTAACCGTGAAATAAAAATGAGAAGCATCATGCAAAAAAAGTATATATTATTTTTAATACCCTTTATTCTTTATATCTGTTTGCTTTCGGTTATGCCGCAAATGGAACCGGATGAGGCCCGCTACAGCCTGATTGCCAGTGCCATGAATCAGTCCGGAAATTATGTCACGCCGCATATAAAAAATACAATTTATCTGGAAAAGCCTCCGTTGGTTTCCTGGGCGACGGCAATACTATTTAAAATATTGGGTGAAAACGATTTTGCAGCCCGTCTTTTTGCAGCTTTATGTGCCTGGGGCTGTATTTTGCTGGTCTATTTCATAGGCAGGCGTTTTTGCGATGAAAAGACAGGCCTGTATGCGGCGATGCTGCTGACGATTTCTCTTCTGCCCTTTATATTGGGTCATCTCAATATTCTGGATATTCCACTTACTTTTTTTGTGTGCCTTTCCGCGTGGTTTGGTTATCTGGCTTTACAAAAACAATCGCCTCAATATTTCCTTTATTTATTTTATTTTTCCTGCGCTCTGGCCTTTCTAACAAAAGGCCTCATCGGCGTTCTCTTTCCGTCTGGAATTTTGATTGTCTGGCTTATCTGGGTTGGACGATGGCGGGAAATATGGAAGTTTTTTTCACCTGTGGGCATATTAATATTTTTAGCGGTTGTTTGTCCCTGGCTGATCTTGGCGCAAAAGGAAAATTCCGATTTCTTGTGGTTTTTCTTTGTACGTGAGCATTTTCTGCGTTTCACCACGAAAATGCACGGCAAGACGGAACCTTTTTATTTCTATCTGCCGGTAATAATCGGCGGCGTTATACCGTGGATCTTTTATTTAATCAAAGCCTGGAAGAATAAATACATTACGGAGTCATTATTCACCAGAGATGAAAATAAATTTCTTATTACCTGGTTCTTGTTGATTTTTGCTTTTTATACCGTCTCTTCATCCAAATTGATACCTTACATTACCCCTGTGTTTTTACCATTATCTCTTTTCGCGGGATCTATATTCAAAAGGTATGAAGAAGAAATGCCGGCGGAACAAAAAAAATGGCGAAATATAATTTATCGGCTGGCGATTATTTTACAGTCTTTAATTCTATTTATTGCTTTGATTCTGCCGCCGATCTTGAAAAAATATGCCATTCTAAAGAATGATATTATTTTTGCGATTCTCATTCTAAAGAAAGAATAAAAATAATGGATTAATATAGGAAAAATGTTTG
>JQOA01000232.1 GCA_000753945.1 Smithella sp. D17
GATCGGGTTCGATCCTATTACAATAATGAGGAAACAAAATACGCCGCTTAATATTAATACTATTATGAGACGGTTAATATCTCTCAGAAAAGAGAATACAAAAATATGAAAAGAAATTCAGAAGGGTTTTGTATGGAAGTAAAAGAAGCCATTAATGCGCAAATTCAGAAATGCGATACTTGTCTTGAGTATCTAAAATCAATTAACGAAAGCATAACGACATGAATGCATGCTCACAATCAAGCATCCAAATATCTGCTGCTGGCAAAAGAAACTTTCCTTAAATCTTGGCGAAAGACCATAATCGATGGAGAAGATTTCATGGAAAATTGCAAATAACCATGTCTTGAATCAGCAGGCCTCAAGATCTGTCTTCCCGATATGACTCATTTGAATTTCTTCCCATTTAATATTTTAAGCTATCGATTCCTCCTTCTTTTCCAAATGCTGAAATGATGGATGCAGTCGATTCCTTCTCTGACTGAAGGCGACAATGATTGCTTCAGTCGCTCCTTCCATTGTTATTCTCTCTGTATTGATGACCATATCATAGTGTGCGGGATCGGTAAGATCGGCATTAAAATACTTTCTTACGAATGCCCTGCGGTTATTTTCCGTTTTAACGATATATTGTTCCGCCTCGGCTTTTGTATATCCTCTGTCATCCATAAAATGTCTGATTCTTAATTCTATAGGAGCAACTATTCTGACCTTGAATGTCCTTTGCCGCGGCAGAACATAACTTGCTCCCCTGCCAACCATAATTACATTGCCGAAGGCTCCAATAGTTCCCACTACTTTAGTCAGATGCTGTAAATATTCCCCCGGCCAGGGACGATTTTCTCCAAACAAAGAAGACAGAAGTGTTTCCCTGAAGGTAACTTCTCTTTCATCCAGAGATTGTATTACCTTTCTGCTCATCTTGGCACTGTCCGCAACATGCTGAATTATCTGGCCGCCGATCAGGTCCAATTTTAGAGCCTTCGACAGCCTTCTTGAAATTTCACTTCCACCGCTTCCCGGCTCCCTCGATATAGTAATTACCGGACCACCCTGGAAATTCTCTATTTTGATTCCCTGTTTTAAAACTTTGTCCAGCAGTTTACGCCACTTATCCAATTGCTGCGAAACCATCTGGTCCATGATTGTTTGTTTATCTTCCCCTTCATTAGAAACCGTTGCTTTAATAGATAAGTCCCTTGTGTAATCAGGGCAATAGCTTCCAATCAAGGAGTCCTTTTCTAATTTAAACCTTTTTTGACATTCCCTGCGCCAGGCGCAAATACCGCAAATGTGCATTTCTACTGTCATGGCGATCACCCTCTTTCTTGTTGATAATAGCTTTTCGTTTGTTAACTCAATGCCTCAAAACCGGCAACAATATCCAGCAGTTCTTCGGTAATTGTCATCTGACGCGTACGGTGAAACTGCACGTGCAGATCCATCATTTGTTCTTCGATATTCTTTTCCGCGTTCTGCATCGAAGCCAGGCGACTGGCATTCTCGCTGGCCAGTGATTCGGCAAACGCACGGTAAAGCGAAACGAAAAGATATTCTCTGATCAGCGAAGAAAAAATTTTATCGCCGTCCATACGGTAAATGGGCAAGCTCTTGGAATCCCATTTTTTGCGGGCTATTTCTTTAAGCCAATCGCGATTTACAGGCAGGAGTTGAACCTTGTAAGGACGATAGTTGGAGCCGCTGATATAATCGTTGTAGAACAGCATAAAATGATCAACATTCTGCTTAAAATGCCACTCTTCAATAATCATAATGATTTCCTGAACCAGCGGTGTTATACCCGCCGTGGAACTGGGAGTCGCCAGTAATTCATCGATAGGTTGTCCGGCATCCTCAACATAATCGGCCACGCGCGCACCCACCGCCAGCACCTTGCGGTTTTCTTTTTTCACACCTGCTTCTTTGATGTTATCCAGAGCAAAAACGGAAATCTGTTCGTTGAGTTGTCCGCACAAACCCTGATCGGAACCGAAAACTATCGCGCCCATACGCTTAACAACCGCGTCTTTGCTTTGCATCATAGCTCCCATGCGTTCCTTGAGCACAATTTGCAGTCCCATCTCTACGGCCCGGTTATAGTCTTCAAGAGACTCCACCGCCTTTTGATATTGCCGGATACTCACGGCGGCCAGAGCTTTCATCGTTTTGACCACCGATAAAAGATCGCCCGCGCTTTTAATCCTTCTTTTCAGGGACTCAGTTGTTTGCATTTGCTTCCTCAGCCTCTTCAAACGGCGCTATGGCCGGTTTGATTTTATTCATAATACTGTCGCGATCAGCCATTTCCAGTTTTTTGCCGGCTTCAATGCGCCCGCACAATTCCGGCAATTGTTCATTGACAGTTTGCAACAGGTGATTCTCCACTTCGCGGACATTCTCTGTCGGCACCTTATCCAGCGCTCCACCGGTCACGGAAAGCAAAGAGGCGATCTGTTCGGAGGCGCGCAGAGGTTTGTACTGACCCTGTTTGAGAATTTCACGCACACGCCATCCTCTCTCCAGTATCCGCTTCGTGCTTTCGTCCAGCCTGGTGCCGAAACGCGAGAATGATTCCAGCTCTTCAAATTGCGAGTAGGACAGGCGCAAGTCGCCTGCTACTGACCGGTAGGCGGGCAACTGCGTCTTGCCGCCAACGCGGGAAACTGATTTACCGACATCCACTGCCGGTAGAATACCTTTGCTGAAAAGAACCGGCGACAGGTAAATCTGACCGTCTGTAATGGAAATCAGATTAGTCGGAATGTAAGACGACATGTCCTGCGCTTCCGTTTCCACAATGGGCAGAGATGTGAGAGACCCGCCGCCCAATTCCGGCCGCATATGTGTGGAACGTTCCAGCAGACGCGAGTGAATATAAAATATATCTCCGGGGAAGGCTTCGCGTCCGGGCGGCCGCCTTAAGAGCAGTGACACTTCTCTGTAAGCACGGGCATGCGATGTCAGATCGTCATAGATGATCAGAACATCACGTCCCTGCTCAACAAAATACTCTCCCATGCTCGTGGCTGCGTAAGGCGCGATAAACTGCAGGCCCGGCGTGTCTTCACCGGTAGCCACGACGACAATACATGATCCCATGACGCCGTGATCGCGCAGATCGGCGATAACCTTGGCGACATCGGCGCTTTTCTTGCCGACGGCGCAATAAATGGAGATAATTCCCGTTTCTTTCTGATTAATGATCGTATCCACGGCAATAGCCGTTTTGCCGGTCATTCTGTCGCCTAAGATAAGTTCGCGCTGGCCGCGTCCAATGGGAATAAGCGCGTCAACCACCTTCAGGCCGGTCTGCAGAGGAACGGTCACCGGTGAACGATCCATAACCGCCGGCGCCGGTCTTTCCACCGGAAGGCGCATGACTGTATTGACCTCGCCCAAACCATCAAGCGGACGCCCGAGGGGATCGACCACCCGCCCCAGAAGCCCGTCTCCCACCGGCACATCCAGAACGCGCTTGGTGCGGTGCACCTCCGATCCCACCTGCAGGTTTTCACTGGGGTCCAGAAGGATGACGCCGATTTCCGTCAGGTCTATATTAAAAACAAGGCCCATATAGTTTCCTGCAAAGCGAACCAGTTCTTCCGCGCGGATATGCGGCAGACCCCCGACCCTGGCAATATCGCGTCCGACAAATTGCACCGTGCCGATTTCTAATTGTCTCAGTTCAGGATTCTGCTCGTCCAGAACCTTTTCCATGGTATCAAATGTATCGTCCAGAAAAGTTTTTAATTCCTTACTTTCCAATGGGCTAGACTCTTGATTCATTCTTCGCCTCCTGACATTATTATCTTCATGCCGCGTGTGCCTCTTTCTGGAGCGTTTCAGTTAAACTTTCCACCAGCGTTTCCAGATACTCATTGAGACTCCAGGCGATCTTATGTCCATTCACCCGCAATTCAATGCCCGACACAATCTCCGGCTGCCTCATGTACCGCAGAGTAAACCCGTTGGTTATCTGCTTTTTCAGAACCTCTTCAATTTGCGCCTGCCGGGACGCGGAAATGCTGAAAGCGCTCTGGATGATAACTTTATTGCCGCCGCCTCTGATGGCATTGCGTATCTGAATACTTTTTTCCTCATCAAGCGCTTTAACCCGGCGGATGAATTCATCCACAATCCGTTCCTCCAGATCGGCGTCCGCCAGATCGCTCAAGGCCTTACGCGCCGTGGCATATAATTGCTTGGCGGCGCGCTGGCGCAAATCATAGAAAAAAGCGTCGTGTTCGCGAACCAGCATATCCTGCCAGCGCGCCTTGACCTGATCAACTTCCACACGGACTTTTTCCATCAGCTCCTTGCGTTTGGCATCAGCGGCCATTGTCGCCTCATTGAGCATCTTTTCTTTTGCTTCGTTGAGCAACTGGTTGCGCTTTTCATAAAGCCCGGCAGCCTCGGTTGCCTTGACTTTCAACTCTTCGGCTTCGGCAAACCGCGCGGCAATCTTCGCTTCTCTATCGTCCATCGCTTTGATAATCCGCCCGAAAAGAAATCGCTTCAGCAGATAGACAAGCAAAAGAAAATTGAAGATCTGGCAAAATAAAACAAACCAGTCGATATGCATAAATTATCCCCCTGCCTTTACAAAGTGACCCCAGAAAGGATTGGCAAAGATCAAAATCATGGAAATAACGAAGCAGTAAATAGCGATAGATTCAATCATGGCCAGTCCGACAAAAAGCGTCCGGGTCAGAGAATTTCTTTCATCCGGCTGCTGCGCGATAGCGGCCAAAGCCTGCGCGATGGCCTGTCCCATGCCCAGAGCCGGTCCGATAGATCCGATCCCCATTGCCAATCCCGCGGCGAATATTGATGCCAACGCGACGATGCTTACACTATCCATAAAAACTCCTCCTTTATAAAAAGTTTTTTAAACTGTTGTAACGCTTTGTTGTTTTACTTCAACATGAGCATGATGTTCATCTTCCGCCAGAGCTGACGCGATATAAACCATGGAAAGAATCGCGAAAATATAAGCCTGAATTACACCGATCAGAAGCCCCAATACCTGCATGATGACAGGGAACAAAAGAGGCGTAACCGCCAGCAGAATACCGATGACTTTTTCATGGCTCATAATGTTGCCGAAAAGCCGAACCGTCAGAGCGAGAGTCCGGGATAGTTCCCCCATTACGTGGAAAGGGAAAAATATGAAATTAGGCTGAAAATATTCCTTCAAATAATGGAAAAGACCATTGCGCGAAATGCCGTAATAAGGAACAGCGATGAATACACATAGCGCCAGAGAAGCGGTAGTAGTAATGGAAGATGTCGGCGCGACAAATCCCGGCACGATAACCAGCACGTTGGAAGTGCAGATGAATAAGAAGAGCGTCCCGATAAGGGGAACGTAATTATCCGCTCCTTTTTTCGTCATCTCGGATATTTCACCGCGGACGACAGAGATAATGACTTCCAAAAAATGCTGCCAATGGGATACATTCATTTCCGAAGAAAGGTTGCGGGTAGCCAGCCAGGAAATGACCATCAGGATAGCCATCACCAGCCACGTATAGAGAATTGTCACGTTCAGCTTGATAAATCCCCAGGTAAAGATGATGACCTGATCGGGGCTGATCTGATTGAGAGATACAATTTCCATATAGAATCCTTTGCCTGTGTTCTTATCTATCTGCCCAAGTTTATGCAGCGAATTTCCTCAACCACTTTTTGCGGTCCCAAAAGGTACGTGAGAATTTTTCTTATGATAATAAAACCCAGCATGGCCGCGGCCAGCCTCTCCCAATGCTCTCCACCCATAATCAAATAAAATCCAGCCAGCACCACCGTCATACGCAGAACAAAACTGACCAGCATCAGGCGTGTGGGTCCATGAGCTGCCGGCAGGCGCTGCACAGTATGCCACAGCGTTATGAAATAAAACGCTCCCAGGGCCAGACCCGCAGCAAATGCCGCAACCATAACAAATATCAAATTCGCATCAAGACTGTGGTTCATCATCATCATCTTCCTCGATAATTCTACTGCGAACTTTTCTCACCCAATAGGCGGCGTTAATACATCCGACAAGCACTCCGAAAATAAGAAACATCAGCGCCCACGAGTACTGGCTGGGCCAGGTGCGATCAATCCAAAGACCAAAGGCTATTCCGACCAGAGTGGGAATGGCTACCGCCCAGCCGACAATGCCGAACATGCCCATCCCGAACCAGACAGTCTCGTCCTTGTGTCGAAGCGCCTTCCGCCGCAGAGCTTCTTTTTTGGCCACCTGCTCAGTGAAGTGATTAGCCATTTTCCGGCGGCGCGTACCGGGTGTTCGTCTTATTTCAACCATGTTTTATTCTCCCTACTTTAATTCCACAAAACGTCTAATCAAACTCGCTTCCAGTCTGGCCGACGCGGACCGGACCATTTTTTCCCGTTCATCCAGAACGTCATACTGCTGCACAACGACCTCTTTTAGTTTTCCCAGGTCGGGCGCACGCACGGCGTTGCGCGTGGATACCAGAACATCCGGCCCTTTTTTCACCAGCGTACCCACATCCATCGCCAGTAATTCCTGCCCTCCGCCGACCGGTTCATACGTGAAGATGCCGGGGGCAAGGGTGGCTACAAAATCAATATGATTCGGCATCAGACAGAAAGATCCGTTTTCCGCCTCGGCGATAATCTTTTTTACTTCCTGCTTCAGCATTACTTCCGCCGGCAATAAAATTTTAAGCATCATGGGAAATCTTCGCCTCATCAATTGGGCCGATCATATAAAGAGCGCGTTCCGGATACTCGGCAAACTCATCGTTGAGTATCCGCTCGCAACCGATTAACGTTTCTTCACGCGTGACCATCTTACCCGCCGTTCCTGTAAACTGCTCCGTCACAAAGAAAGGCTGAGTAAAAAATCTCTCCAGCCGGCGGGCGCGGAACACTGTGCGCTGATCTTCGCGGGAGAGTTCCGAAATTCCCAGCATAGCGATAATATCTTTAAGATCTTCATAAATCGCGAGCGTCTTGCGAATTTCCTGCGCGATTTTGTAATGGCGTTCGCCGGCGATATTCGGCATCAGCATTTTGGAGCCGGACTGAAGTAGGTCAATCGCCGGATACAAACCTTCGCTGGCCCGCTTTCGGGACAGGGCAATGGTAGCAGAAAGATGGCCGAACGTATGCACGGCGGAAGGATCGGTAAAATCGTCCGCGGGAACATAGACAGCCTGAATTGATGTGATAGCGCCTGTCTTGGTATTACATATACGTTCTTCAAGCTCGGCCAGTTCCGTGGCCAGTGTCGGCTGATAACCAAGACGTGATGGCAGCTGACCTAACAGACCGGACACTTCCATGCCGGCCTGAATGAAGCGGAAAATGTTGTCAATCATCAGGAGCACATCCTGTTTGGCATCATCACGGAAATATTCCGCCATCGTCAGCGCCGAATGTCCGACGCGGAAACGAGCTCCTGGCGGCTCGTTCATCTGACCGAAAACCATCACGGTATTGCCCAACACTCCGCTTTCTTCCATTTCACGGTAAAGCTCCTCGCCTTCGCGGCAGCGCTCGCCGATACCGCAGAAGATGCTCATGCCTTCATGCGCGCTCACTGTGTTGTGAATCATTTCCGTAATCAAAACTGTCTTGCCGACGCCCGCTCCACCGAAAAGTCCCGCTTTGCCTCCTCTTTCCAGTGGCGCCAGAACGTCAATAGCCTTGATGCCCGTTTCAAAAATTTCCGACACGGTGGATTGATCCCGCAGAGGAATCGGTTTCCGATGAATGGAGCGTATTTCTACGTCTTCAACATTCCCTTTCTTATCGATTGTCTGGCCAAAAACATTGAAGACCCTTCCCATAAGCTCTTTGCCCACGGGAACCTCAAGCGGCTTGCCTGTGTCAATTACCTTAGAACCTCTGGCGAGACCCTGGGTGGGCGTCAGGGCGACCCCCCGGACAGTATTGTTGTCGAGCTGAGTAAATACCTCGATGATTACCTGTCCCTCATCGCCGGCCTTGAGAACATTGCGGATCGCAGGCGCCGTCGGAAAGTGGACATCAACAACGCTGCTGCGGACGGATAAAACCTTTCCCTGATTGATTTGCTCGCTTTCCACGTTAATCTCCTCTTTTATTCTGTAAAAATTAATACATCTCTTCCTCTTTTCCCCCACCATATCGATGCTAAAAGGATCGGAATGTAGAAGAGGTGGGTGAAAAGCCCTTCCGTTTTAAGGGTTGCATGATTATGATAGGTGAGAATACAGGCGTTCTGTTATGTTTCATAACATCATCAGCCCATTGTCCGGCAATATTCTCGGCCTTGCTTTCTATAAGCTCAACAAGTTTTGCGGCATAAGCTTGCATTTTTTCATCTCTCTTTTAATAAAGCTGTTATGTTAAAAATTGACTTGCTTACATTCATCCCGCCAAATTACTGTGTCTTACTGGTCTTCGATACCTCCAGTTTCATCATCTCCCAGAATTTTCTGGCAACAACATATATAATGTAATCGAACATAAGAATTGTCCGGCTGAGACTTCCCGCTGCCTGCTGATGCTCTACTTCGACGTTGAATATGGATTGAAATTCCGCATACAACCACATATGCCTTCTCATCAAAATCAGTGCATATAGCGCTTCGTGAAGAGGAATTCCTTCCTTGTATCTTTCTTCCGCGTATTTCTCGAAAATTTCTTTAGCCTGTTCATATGGCGACTCATTAAAAAACATCAGTTGAAAATTATCGTAGAAATATTTTGCCTGAAGGATAATTTCTTCTTCGGATGCGTTATGGTAGGTATAGGTTTTTACGTTAGTTTTGATATCCTTAGCCCATTGCCGGGCGATTGTATCCGCGTTTTTCTGCGTCAAATCTACAAGTTTTGCGGTAAAAGCTTTCATGAAGGCTCCTTCCCTTAACTAACAGGAAAAAGCAATGGCCATGCCATAAAAATAATTTTTGTATTTTAATTTCCGTTTCTGCTTTTACGCGCGGGCAGCTACGCCCGGCGAATGCCGGGGGAATCCAGTTTTTTTAAATGGTTATGGATTTCAATTTACAGGGAATGATTCCATTAAGAAATGAACAAAGCCATTTTCTCTTATCGGACATTCATGAATTATCAAGAGAGGAAATAAACGGAAATACGAAGTAAACGTCACTGGAAAAGTCACACAAAAAGATTTGCGGACATTAAAAATAAAAATAGGCTTTAAATATATAGGTTTACAAATGAAGACATTTATGTCACCCCTGAATGACTTAAATGTCGCGGATTTAATTTAAGATTGGAATCCAGAAAATTAAATAGAACGTCCCCTATTATTCTTGAGCGCTTGGGCAGCCCGACGCTCTGCCTCTTCCTTGCACCACTGCTCATAAGGTGGTATCGCTGAAACTTTGCCAACGCCGGATGAATCTATTTCATCTGTTGCCATTTTTTTCTTTCTGTTTTCAGTTCCTGCGTCATGGATGCGATCATGTTCGGGCCAATGGATACGTGCCGGTCCACAATGAGGCCGTCGCAAACGATAAGTCCGCAATAGGGTAGCACCGCCGTGTCAATGACGCACCACTCCGGAATCATCTCCTCCAGAGGAGTTGTCAGAGCCTTAACGCAAAACCAGGTGTCATCCGAGGCCTTGAGTGCATAGCCACTCCTGTATTTCTTGGCATAGACGAACATGTCGTATGTTGCGTTTTTTACGGCATTGACAAACGATTCCTCGTATGACGAGTCAAAAGCGAAGGATTTGTTGAAGCCATCCTTATAAAGCGCTTTGCGAGCCTCGCTGTAGTCATTGATGATCTTCAGCGGTTTGGCTGCAATGGCGCACAGGAGACGTTTGTATTGGGCAAGGAAAGCATTTGCACTCGTTGTTTTAAGCAGCGTCATTTTATCCTCTTTTCAGTTATTAACCGTCTCATAATTATATTGACATAAAAGACCCATTATGATAGTTAAGTATCCATGAAAAAAATGGATGCGAGAAATCTTGATCATAAGACGCTGACGGAATTGCGCAAGCGAGGTGTAGGCAGCGTACAAGAAGGACAAAGTCCTGAAATCGTAGCGAAGGCATTGGGAATTAACCGCGTCACGATATACGGCTGGTTGTCGCGCTATCGTCAAGGCGGCTGGCAGGCCTTGGACGCTAATAAACGAGGTGGAAGAAAACCGAAACTGGATGACAAAGCATTGCAATGGATTTATAAGACGGTGGTCGACAAGAATCCTTTGCCATTGAAGTTTACGTATGCGCTGTGGACAGCAAAGAGGGTGGGAGAGCTTATTCATCAACGGTTTGGG
>JQOA01000233.1 GCA_000753945.1 Smithella sp. D17
GCGCTAATGATGAGATCGCGCCTGACCTCTCGTTCATGCTCTTTAAGTTTATTAAATGATACTGTTTTTATCATGACATCCTAAAACAAAAATAAAGGTGTAAAGGTGTTTTACTTAAACACCAGATCATCTTTTGTTCAAGTATTTTTTACGACTTTATCTAAAAAGATATAATTAGTGTCCGTCAAAATGGACAACCGGTTTATTTGCCTTTGAATACTGCCGTGCGTCTTTCAATGAAAGACTGGAGGCCTTCTTTCATATCATCGCTTTTCATAACTTCGGACACGGTTTGATAAATAATTTTCTTTGCTGCTTCTTCGCCCTGCTTTTCAGCCAGACGACTGTTCTCTAAAATACTGCGCACACCCAGCGGAGCGGCGCTGGCCACTTTGCGTGCCAGTTCCATTGCTTTTTCCAGTTGTTTTCCCGGTTCGGTCACATACTGTACCAAACCCATACGATAGGCATCGTCTGCGGTCCATTGATCCCCGGTCAAAAGATAGCGCATCGCATTGGACCACCCCATATCTCTGGGCAATCTAAAAGTTGCTCCTCCACACGGGAAAAATCCGCGGCGCACTTCCAGCATGGCAAAACGCGTGTCCGATGCCGCCACGCGGATATCCGCGTTGAGCATCACTTCCACACCCCATGTGAAGCAATATCCCTGTACTGCATAAATAATCGGTTTTCGACACCGTTTCTCATCCATCATGTAAAAAGGATCAATTTCGTCTTTACCGCCCAGAGGAAAACCCACTCCATTACTGAAAACATCCGACCAGTCGGTTAACTCCAGTCCGGAAGTAAAATGCGGGCCATTGGCATAAACGACTCCAACCCGTAAATCGTCGTCCTGATCCAGTTTGTAATATGCTCTCGCCATCTGCGTATACATTTCGCGCGTCATGGCGTTGTATTTTTTAGGCCGGTCAATTTCAATGAGCATAATGTGATCTTCAGTTTTTACATTGATAGTCATAATGGTTTCTCCTTACATAAGTCCTGATGCCATTTTGATGCAATGTTGCGATAGCTTTCAGCCGCTCCTCGATCGGCGGCGCATAAGGTTCAAATATCTTTCTCGTTTCGTCATTGAATGAAATAATCATCCGGAGCATAGTGATCGGATGTATGGACTTTGTCATCTATTTTTTAGATAATTTTTATGCAGGCTGTCAGCAGTTTGCGCCAGTTTCTTATCCAGTGTCCAGATAGGTACACCCGTCAATACAGCGGATGTAATAAGATGGACATCCACATAGCCCATCCCTTTTCCCATTAAACGGTTATTCTCTATAAATGACAATACTTCGTCATGTTCGGCTTCGATGCTCATCGGCAACAATTGCAAAAATGAAAGGATGATTGCTCTGTCCTTAAGATTCCCGCAGGCAAGTTCTCCTACAATCAATGGGTGGCATAGCACCTTTCCATCATTGAGCAGGTTTGCCAGTTCAGCATTTCCATCCCTTAAATGGGAAACCCAAACCGATGTATCCACAAGAACCATTTCTTATAATGCACCTTTTCTTCTTGGTATCGCTTTCAACAGCTTTTGAGTTCCACCGAGTCTCGCAAGCCTCTTACCACTTTCTCTGGCAATAAGCGCCTCAAGTCCAAGCTTAACAAGAGCGGTTTTTTCTTTGATTCCGGTCATTTTGGATGCTTTGTCCATCAGATGATCTTCGATATTCAAAGTTGTTCTCATCGCTTCACCTCATACAATTAGTATGCCTGAATATGCATTATCTATGCATATATGTCAAGTCATTCTTAGATAACGGAGCGAAAAGTTCAGCGGCGTGCTTTATCGCGTCCGGTGGAGCGTATTGCTCGGCCTTCCCTGTTTATGTGTATCATTTCATTAATTAAGCGCAACTCCAGACGGCAACCAAGCGCATGGGCATATTTTTGTAATGTCGCCAGAGATGGAGAATGCTTTCCACTACCGGACTCCAAACGAGCAATCGCTGATTGAGTTGTTCCGATACGCTCGGCAACTTCCGCCTGAGTGATGCCGGCGGAAGAACGTGCCTTGAGAAATTCGTCCAGAAAAGCAAATTCTTTTTCAAGCTGATCGTATTCAGATTTTACATCCGCGCGTTTAAGGGCGCGTGCCTTAAGTTCTTTATGAGTGAGCATTTTTGATCTCCTTCAAACGCCGTCTTGCTATGGCAAGTTCTTTGGGCGGCGTTTTGTCTGTTTTTTTAATGAACTGGTGCAACATCACAATGCTTTTACCCATCATCGTGCAATAGAAGACCCGCGCAATGCCCTCTGCTGATTTTAATCGTAACTCGAATAATCCTTCTCCCATTGCGCGCGTATGGGGCATTCCTAAATCAGGACCATACAACTCCATACGATCAGTGTATCTTAGAAAACGAGCGAGAAAGCCAGCAGGTAAATCAAGTATTTCGTTCTGCAACGATTCGCTGTAGTATGTGATTGTCCAATTCATGTAAGTCTTATAGCATATATGCTATGATTAGTCCATAAAATTTATTATAATTAATTTTGGCCGAACGGAGCCGCGGCTGAACTGTCCCGTGTAACGGAATCTGTTCTATACATAGCGGCATAAATATTAACCGTCTCATAATTTTACAATGAGACGGTTAATAATTGCGTATAGCATGCATTTGTGTTATCCTTGAGAAAATTCAAGGAGGCGAACCATGCGCAAGTTTAAAGTACAAGATGCCGAAATCATGAAAATAGCTCTTCAACAAGAAATTGTTCGTACAGAAAAAGCGTGCTACAATCACTGATTGCATGGCGTGCTGTTGGTATGTGCAGGCAAGTCCTGTTACGAAGTAGCGGATCTTTTGGGACACAGTCCGCGCACCATTCAATATTGGGTCAAACGTTTCGAGCAAAGCGGTTTTGGCGGTTTGGAAGATAAAGAGCGAAAGGGACGACCGACCACAATTGACGAACGGATAAATCGCAAGATTAATGAAGACCTTCGCCAATTGCCGCGAGATCTTGGATATGAGCAGAATCTTTGGGATGGAAAACTGCTCTCCCACCACCTGGCCGTCAAGTACGACGTGCGATTGGGCGTGCGTCAGTGTCAACGTTTTTTCCGAGCGCTTGGTTTTCGCCGGCGTAAACCACGTCCAGTTATTGCCCAGGCTGACCCTGCGCTCCAGCGGGCATATAAAAAAAACTGCGCCGGTTGGCAAAAAGAAAGGATATTGACCTGTGGTGCGAGGACGAATGCCATTTCCAGCAACAGGGTTCACGCTGTGCCATGTGGATTCCTCCAGAAAACTTGGATCCCGTGGTGTTGCACGCTCCTACTCGCAAACAGATGGCTATTTTTGGTGCAGTTTGTCCGGCCGATGGTCGAATGGTGACGATATCAGCAGAAACCTTCGACACGCAAAGTTTTCAAGTCTTCTTGAGTCATTTGTTGCGCCAGACCTTATGCCCGATCAGGTCGGGAATGACACTAATTGTGAGGTTTTGTTTTAATCTGCAATGCGGAGACGAAATTAATCACGGCAATGATCGCTCCGAGCAGAAAGACATACTGATATCCCCATTTAATCCAGATAAAACCACCCAAGACAGCAAGAAAAATAGGAAAAATGTGATCGATGCTTACGCCCATCGTCAGCGTCTGTGTAACATCTTCAGGCTTTACCGCTATTTTCTGGAGATAAGTCGCCCACGCCATGGATACCGCGATCAGCATTTGATCGAGAATGTAACAGGCAAAAACTATGAACATGGCTGTCGTTTCTGAAAAAATACTTTTAGAAAAACCATACCCAAGGCAGACAAAGACAAGAATTGCCGCCTCTGTCGTGAGAACGAATCTTTCGCCCAGTTTGTCAATTGCCTTCCCCAGCATGGGTTTGAAAAATATGCCGATAACTCCGCCGATAGTCAGAAGAGTCGCCAGGATTTCCGTCTTCTGCTTAAAGACAGTCACCAGCACCCAGGGAGCAAAGGTAAGAAATAACTGTTTGCGCGTTCCGTACAAAACGGTTAACCAGTAATAAAGCTTGTATTCCCGGCGCAACTGAAATTTCATCCTCATGGAAACCGGCTCGTCTTTTTTCATCATGGATATTAAAACAGCCACGGTTATAAATCCCAGAAAAGCCACGATGTATGACATTTTAAAATTCAGATTGAGAAATTTAAATCCGATAAACAATATTCCTATGGCGCACAGGATATTGGACAGCGCCGCCTGCCTTCGGGAACATAGAAAAAATAAAATCGCTGAAACAACGATTGTCAAAAGACCGGGCAATTCACGAGGAAGTTCCAAAAGACCGCGCTGAAGATTGTTGATAAAGAATGTTTCATTCAAAAAATTATTGAAAGTAGAGTCAACGATGCTCTGAGAAAATCCAAAAATAAATGTCGCCGCTAAAAACAGCTGGAGGTCCCGCGGCAATTTTAAGAGGGTATTTTTAGTTTGCTTAATAATAATTTAAACCTAATCTTGTCATTCCGGACTAGATCTGGAATCCAGTATTCTTATAACTGGTTCCCGGCTTCCACCGGGACGAAGTCTGGATACCGGCCTCCGCCGGTATGACGTCTCAATAATTTGTAATCCTTGACACTTCTTTCAGATTTCCATATATGTTTTACATAGAAAAAATAAAGGATATTTATCCATGGCCAAACCTCGAATTCTTTTTATGGGCACACCTGATTTTGCACTTCCCGCTTTGCGTCTTTTGCACGACCAGAATTATCCGATAGCCGGCGTTGTTACCCAACCTGACCGCCCCAAGGGCAGAAGTTTAAAAGAAGTAGCTCCGCCTGTGAAACTTCTGGCACAGGAATTTGGCCTGCCCGTTTTTCAGCCTCAAAAAGTGAGAGACGAATCTTTTCTGGAAATTTTTAGAAAACTTAATCCGGATATGGTCGTGTTGGTAGCTTTCGGCCAGATTCTGCCCAAAGCAATTATTGATTATCCGCCCCTGAAATGCCTGAACATCCACCCTTCCCTTCTGCCGAAATACCGTGGCGCGGCGCCGCTCAACTGGCAGATTATCCGTGGAGAAACAAAAACCGGTGTAACCATTATGCTGATGGATGAAGGAATGGATTCCGGCGATATTATTCTACAGGAAGAAACTGAACTTGGCGCTACCGAAACGTTCGGTGAATTGCATGACCGTCTGGCGCAACTGGGCGCGACAATGCTTATAAAATCCATTGAGCAAATGACAAACGGAACCGCAAAGAAAAAACCGCAGGACGCCTCCGGCGCAACATTCGCGCCACGCCTGACAAAAGAAACAGGAAAGATCAACTGGCAAAATAATGTTGCCGACATTGTCAATCTAATCCGCGGCCTAAGTCCCTCACCTACGGCCTACACATCACTGGATGGACAATCTCTGAAAATTTTTGCAGCCGAAGCACGACCGGAAAATATTAATCAGCCATCGGGCACCATCGGCGCTGCCGGTGTAGCAGGAATGACTGTGGCGGCAGCAGACGGTTACGTAATTTTAAAAGATTTACAATTGGCGGGAAAGAAAAGAATGCTGATTTCAGACTTCCTGCGCGGCCATCATTTAAAGCCAGGAAGTGTTTTGCAATGAAATAAAAATTGTTGCATCAATCGGGGGGCCGGGAATTTATGCATCATACGATTTTTAATACACCCGTTGTAAAATCATTCTTTTTCTTTGCTGATGAAGTGTTCGGGAGGCATCCCGGTGGAGCAGGTCCTCTAATATACCCCACCGGTGATATGGAAAAGGATATGAACATAATTCGCAATTTTTATCTCACAGTCAAAGGCAAATATCCCGAGAATGCAAGCCTCGCGGTTATCCATTCTAAATCATGAAAATATCAGTTCGCCATCAGGCCGTCGACATTTTAAATAAAGTAAGCGCGGGTCAGGATTTCGCCAGCCCGCTCATCAATGATTGTCTGGATAAGAACTCTTTATCCGGAACACCGGACGGACGGTTACTTACTCATCTGGTATATGGAGTACTGCGCTTTCGTGGTCACCTCGACTGGATATTGACAAAACTCTGCCGCGGCGATTTTGATAAACTGGATGAAGGCATTAAAAACGTTTTACGCGCCGGGCTCTATCAACTCAAATTCAGCGACCGTCTGCCTGATTTTGCCGTTGTAAATGAAGCAGTCAAAATTGCCAAAATACTAAAGCCGGATAAAAGCGCATTGGTTAATGCTGTTTTAAGAAACTATTTGCGCCGCGGCCAAAATTTACCCTTCCCTTCAGCGAAAAAAAATGTAGCTGAGTATATAGCCGCTTTTCATTCGCATCCTCTCTGGCTTGTTAAAAGATGGATAAAAATATTCGGCCCGGAAGAAACGATTTCTTTATGTTCAACCAACAACAAGTTGCCGCCGCTGACTGCCCGCGTTAATACCTTTAAAATATCACGTAAAGATTTAATACAAAAACTTGTCTCTGCCGGCTTCACACCGGAGGAAACTAAATATTCTCCTGACGGCATTATCCTGAATGCTTCCACCAATCCCCTTCAGAAAACCGATTTCTTTGAGGCCGGCGTTCTGCGTATTCAGGATGAAGGGGCACAACTGATTTCTTACCTGATTAAACCTGACAGCAGTGAATCCATATTGGATGCCTGCGCCGGATCGGGAGGCAAAACCACACATCTTGCCGCAATTCTTAAAAACAAGGGAAGAATTGTCGCGATTGATCGCAATTCGGAAAAAATTGACAAATTAAAACTGGAAGCATCACGGCTGGGAATAAATATAATGGAAACGCAAACAGGCGATTTAAGCATCGGTCTGCCGGATTCTCTGAAAGAAACATTTGATTATGTTCTGGTGGATGCACCATGCTCCGGTACAGGGACATTGCGCCGCAATCCGGAAATCAAATGGCGTACAACAGAAAAAGATTTGCGTAATTTTACCGCCGCACAAAAATTAATCCTGCAAAACGTATCTCTGGCAGTTAAAAAAGGCGGGCACTTAGTATATTGCACCTGTTCACTGCTGCCTGAAGAAAATGAAAATATTGT
This sequence comes from Smithella sp. D17, assembly GCA_000753945.1. Classification (GTDB taxonomy): domain Bacteria; phylum Desulfobacterota; class Syntrophia; order Syntrophales; family Smithellaceae; genus Smithella. The sequence goes on from JQOA01000233.1 coordinate 7,026, forward strand.
TGACGATTTTTTAAAGCAAAACCCTGATTTTTCCTTATGCCACCCGACTGACTCAATTAACCGGCAATTTATTGACAACCGCGGATTTTTTCACACCTATCCACACAGGCATAACATGGACGGATTCTTTGGAGTAATCCTCAAAAACTAACTTTAATTTAAAATGGAATATTATTAACCACTTATACGATTGATTTCAGTTGACGTTTCCAATAAAAAAATGTTATTAGCCATGCACTTTTTTGAGGAGTAAAATAATGTTCGTAAAACAAATACAGGTAAGCGCAATGGCTGTTTTTGCCTATCTGGTCGGTGACCAGATTACCGGAGACGCTCTGGTTATTGATCCGGCGGCTGATATCAAAGGAATTATTGCAGAGGCTAAAAAAAATAATTTGCGTATTAACTATATAGTCAATACCCACGGCCATGTTGACCACATCAGCGGCAACACGGAAATGCAAAAAGAAACCGGCGCCAAAATTATTGTTCACGAAGACGACTCTATTATGCTGACGCACACGCCGGCCATGATTCTGCGAATGTTCGGAGCAAAAGCCTCTCCGCCAGCCGATATTCTGGTCAAAGACGGTGATACAATTTCCGTAGGAAACGTTGAGCTCAAAGTTATCCATACTCCGGGACATTCTCCCGGCGGAATCAGTTTATATACACCCGGATATGTATTCACCGGAGATACTTTATTCGTTGAAGCTGTAGGCAGAACAGATTTACCGGGCGGATCATGGCAGACAATGTATAAAGCCATCAAGGAAAAACTTTTTTGTCTGCCCGACGACACTAAAGTAATGCCCGGACATAATTACGGTCGTATGCCAACTTCCACTATTGGCCATGAAAAAACCTGCAATCCATTCGTTCAATAAAGGAGTGTCTTTTTATGAATAAGAGCATACAGACAACAGAATTTAAAAATCTGAAACTGATTGGCTGTGGAAAAGTTCGCGATATTTATTCTGTAAAAAACTATTTGCTCATTGTGACCACCGACCGCATCTCAGCATTTGATGTTATCATGCCCGATCCCGTACCCGGCAAAGGCATCATTCTAAACCGTATGTCCGCCTTTTGGTTCGATAAAATGAAAGATATTATTGACAATCACATTGTTTCCACTAATCCTGCCGAGTTTCCCGAAGAATGTGCTCTTTATAGCAAAGGTCTGGAAGGCAGAAGCATGTTAGTTAAAAAGGCTAATCCTCTGCCGGTTGAATGTATTGTTCGCGGGTATTTAAGTGGTTCCGGCTGGAAAGATTATCAGCACAATAATACAGTTTCCGGCATTAGACTCCCGGATGGTTTAAAAGAATCATCCAAATTACCTGAACCCATTTTCACCCCGACCACCAAAGCAGAGGCCGGTGAACATGATTCGCCCATTAATAAAAAAGAAATGGAGGATCTGATCGGGACAGAATTAACCGACAGAGTTATAAAGATTTCACTCGCTATTTATGAAAGGGCAGCGGCAATAGCGCTGAAGGCTGGAATTATCATCGCCGATACAAAAATGGAATTCGGCTTGATGGGTAAGGAATTAATCCTGATTGATGAATTGCTGACGCCCGATTCCTCCCGTTTCTGGCCTGCCGATGATTATGAAGAAGACCGTCCACAAAAAAGTTTTGATAAACAGTTCCTGCGGGATTATCTTCTTTCCATCAAGTGGAATCAAAAGCCGCCCGCACCGGAATTGCCTGTGGAAATTATAGAAAATACAAAGAAAAAATACGAAGAAGCACTGAAGCGCCTTGTGGAGTGATCTATCGATCAATATATTGACTTGAACTAAATTATCATTAGATTATATCCAAATCCAAACAGAGATATCTTTTCTTAGTAAGGAGACATATTTTGAGTATTAAAAAACTGCCTGATTATCGTTTAAGACAAAAAATACTATATGTGGACAAAGCTAATCAGAATGTACTTCAGGATTATGGCAACTCTTTGCTGGAAGAAGGCTTTTTATCCGACGCTCTTGATTTTTACCAAAAGGCAGAAGATAAAGGCGGCCTTCAAAAAATCAAGGATATCGCATTTGATCGCGGCGATGTGATGCTTTTTCAGCAGGCGGCTAAAGCCCTTAACCTGGAACTAAAACCTGCCGACTGGGAAACTATCGGACAGAAAGCCATCAGCCTGAAGAAATATTCCTTTGCCCGGCACGCTCTGGAAAAAGTAAATAATGAGGAAATGCTTAATTCCCTCAATAAAATAATGCAACAAGAGGTTGACTCAAAAAGCGCATGACAACGAAGAAAGATTATTACGAAATTTTAAACGTGGATAGCAATGCTTCAGATGAAGAAATAAAAAAAAGCTACCGCACGATAGCAATGCAGTGTCATCCGGACAGGAATCCGGGAAATAAAAAAGCGGAAGAAAAATTCAAAGAAGCGGCTGAAGCTTATGAAGTATTAAGCGACACGCAAAAAAGAGAAATATACGACCATTACGGGCATGAAGGCTTAAACAACACCGGGTTTAGAGGATTCAGCGGTTTCGACGATATCTTTTCCCATTTCAGCAATATTTTCGAGGATGCTTTCGGATACGGCAATACGGGAGGGCAATCGCATTCCGGAGCTGCTGCCGGCGCTGATTTACGCTATGACCTGAAAATCTCTTTTCTTGATGCCGCTTTTGGACTTACCACTACAATTGAAGTGGGGAAATTAGCAACCTGTCGTAAATGTCAAGGCACCGGAGCTGCGCCGGGATCATCTCCCGAAATATGCCGCACCTGCAAGGGTCGCGGTCAGGTAATCCAATCGAGCGGTTTTTTTACCATCAGTTCCACCTGTCCTCATTGCAATGGACACGGCAAAGTTATCTCCAAGCCATGCGATAATTGCCGCGGCAGAGGCAAAGAACATATATCTAAAACCGTGCAATTGAAAATTCCCGCCGGTGTGGAAACAGGATCGCGTCTGCGTCTGCGCGGAGAGGGAGAAGCCGGAGACCGCGGCGGACCCGATGGTGATTTGTATGTATTTTTACATGTCGAAGAGCATGATTTTTTTTCCAGATCAGGTGACGATATTATTTGCCGCATTCCTATTTCCTTTGTTCATGCTACATTGGGCGCAACGATGGAAGTTCCTACACTTCAAGGACAGGAAAAGTTCAAAATTCCCAAAGGTACGCAAAACGGGCAGACTTTCAGACTCAAAGGCAAAGGAATTTCTCATCTGAGGGGTTACGGACGCGGAGATCAGATTATTGAAATTTTCGTGCAAATCCCCACGATACTCAGTAAAAAGCAGGAAGAGCTTTTAATCGAATTTGAAAAACTCAATAAGGCAGTCCATTGATTTAAGTGACTGCTGATTTAAGAGGCTGCCGGATAATAGCAATTGCAATACCCTGTAACTTGTGCTTTAAATATTACAATAAATTTACCGGAGGAAAAAACATGAAAAGAAATAATTTTTTACTCTTGATTATATCCTTATTTGCTCTTTTTATTTTTTCCGGTTGTGCGGCATTAATTGCAGGAGGAGTCGCTGCCGGAGCGGGAACAGCGGGAACCTATTATTATATCAACGGTGAACTGAAAACTGATTATAGTTTTTCATTCGACGAAGTATGGACAGCCTGTGAAAAAACTGTAGCCGATATGAAAGGCATCGAAGTTGTTCCTGAAAAAGAAATTGCCAAGGGAAGAATCAATACATTAATCAATGATGAAAAAGTTAAATTCGATATTACATATAAATCAAAGAATCTAACTACCGTAGCCATTCGCGTGGGCTTACTCGGCAATAAGTTATCGTCCCAGCTTCTGCATGATAAAATTGCCGATTACCTGGCTAAAAGATAAAATCGCCGTAATATGGCCGGGTAAATAAATGAATAAAAAAGTTATTCTGGGTATACTGATCAGCGTCGTCCTGGTTTATTTATCTATAAGAGGAATTAATCTTCAGGATGTTTTCCGTGATCTGCAAAGAATACAGTTCAGCTATGTTATTTCTTTCATCATCCTTATAATGCTGATGCAATGGCTGCGATCTTACCGCTGGGGCGTTATGCTGCAGCCGATGGAGAAAATAGATCAGTTATCTCTTTTTTCAGTTACTTCGGTAGGTTTTCTGGCAATAGCATCAATTCCAGCGCGAATTGGCGAACTGGCCAGACCTTATTTAATCTCCAAAAGAAGTTCCATAAAAATGTCTTCCGCGCTGGGAACCATTCTTGTTGAAAGAATATTTGATAGTTTCACAGTATTGGCGATTGCTATAATTATTCTTTTTTTTACCGACCTGCCGCCATGGATGATCAAATCAAGCATTATCTTTTTTCTGCTCGCATTAGTGATGTTTTGTTTTATCATCTTTCTGATACTGCGCAGAGACGCAGCATTAAAGTTAATCAATGGGATATTAAGGAAACTTCCCGGAAAATTCGCACATAAAATAGATGAGCTTATACATCATTTTATTGACGGCTTTCAAATCATCACTAACATTAAACTGTTTTTATATTTGTTTTTTCTTTCGGCTTTAATCTGGCTTGTGGATGTTCTGGCGATTTATATGTTGCTGGAGTCTTTCGGTTTTGGTCTGCCGATAATGGCGTCGTTTGTTTTAATGATTATTCTCATCGTGGGCATAGCCATTCCCACAGCCCCCGGCTATATTGGCAATTGGCATTTTGCCTGTGTTCTGGCTTTAAGCCTTTTTGGTTTGGCTAAAGCTGAAGCGCTTTCTTTTGCTCTTGTTTACCATTTCTTATCTATGATAATTGTAGTTGTGCTCGGAGTTGCATTTCTTCCTTTCAATAAATTTTCAATACCCGATATGAAGAACCAAATAAATAATATAACAAAAAGTTAAGGCTGGTCTTTCACCGCTATCTTCAGAGCTTTTAATTTTTTGTGCAGATTACTGCGTTCCAGACCAATCGCTTCAGCGGTCTTAGAAATATTTCCTTCGTTCTCCTCCAGCTTCTTTAAAATAAATTGCCTTTCGAAATCCATCTTCGCATCTTTCAACGAATCTCCGGCTACAGACTGAGAGGCGAAAGCCGCCTCACTTTCCTCTTTAGTATTTAAAGGGGGAATATCCCTGGCCGTTATTTCATCATCAGGAGTCAGGATAATCAATCTTTCGATGATATTTTTCAACTCCCGCACATTCCCCGGCCAATCGTGCTTCATCAGCAGAGCCATCGCTTCATCTGTCAATGTCTTCGGTTCCAGGCCTTCTTTGGTGGTAAAATCAAGAATAAAACGTTCTACCAGAGGGTTAATGTCTTCCTTTCTTTCACGCAGGGGTGGAACAACAAGAGGAATTACATGCAGACGATAATAAAGATCCTGCCGGAAACGCCCTGCTTTCATTTCCTCTTCCAGGTCTTTATTTGTCGCAGCTAAAACCCGCACATCCATGTCGATTAATTTATTGCCGCCGACTCTTTCAAACTTTTTTTCCTGCAAAATACGCAGAATTTTTGCCTGCGCTTTCAGGCTCATATCGGCCACTTCATCAAGAAATATTGTGCCTTCATGGGCAAGATCGAATTTGCCGCGCTTTTTCTCTGTAGCTCCGGTAAAAGCTCCTTTTTCGTGACCGAACAATTCACTTTCTATAAGCTCTTCCGGTATTGCCGCGCAGTTGACCTCAACGATATCTTTATGTGATCTCAAACTTAAATGATGAATCGACCGCGCCACCAGTTCTTTGCCCGTACCGTTTTCTCCCATAATTAAAATCCAGGCGTTCGTCGGAGCGACAATGCTGATCATCTCTTTAAGTTCAGTTATCGCCGGGCTTGTGCCGGTAAGTTCATACTGGTGTGAAACTTTCTCTTTCAATAAAACGTTTTCTTCCTGCAGACGAATTAAATTTATGGCGTTGTTTACCAGAATGATAATTTTATCCAGAGACAGAGGTTTTTCGATAAAATCGAATGCGCCAAGTTTCGTGGCCTTCACTGCTGTTTCGATTGTGCCATGACCGGACATCACAATTACCAGCATTTGCGGATTTATCTTCTTAATGGCTTTGAGAGTTTCCAGACCATCCATGCCCGGCAGCCAGATATCGAGTAAAATAAGCTGGGGCATTTCTTCTTCAACAATCTTAATCGCTTCTTCACCGCTGCCTGCGACCAGAACCTGATAGCCCTCGTCTGCCAGGATTGCCTTCAAAGAGTGGCAAATGCTTTCTTCATCATCAACAACAAGAATTGTCTCGTTCATGTCAACTTTTCCGCCAATTAACTTTTTTCTTTATATATAAATTAAACCTGAGAAACCGGCAACTGAAAAGAAACAATCGTTCCCGTGGGTTTATTGTCAGCAACGCTAACCTGACCACGATGATCGGAAATAATTGAGCTTACAATCGCCAGACCAAGACCGCTTCCCGCTTTTTTTGTCGAGAAATACGGCTCAAATACTTTTCTTTTATAACTTGCAGGAACTCCTCTGCCATCGTCTGCCACCGTCACCGTGGCCTTACGGTGTTGCTCATCATAGGTTACGATAATATCTATATGACCACTTTTCTTATCGATCGCCGCGACAGCGTTATCCAGCAAATTGATCATCACTCTGTTGATTTGCTCTGCGTCTAAATCAAATTTCGGAAGTCCCTCTGAGGGTTTAAATTCAAAAACGATATCTTTGTGCGCATCCTGAAAAAGTAAAACGGCTTCGGCAACCACGACATTCAAGTCGTTCAGCGACAAAGAAGTCACGGGCATTCGCGCGTAACGGGAAAATTCATTGACCAGGTTTTTCAGCACCTCCACCTGATCAATAATTGTCTGAGTGCACTCTTTAAATACGGAACCTTCTTCTCCCAGTTTATCTCCATATTTTTTCTGCAATCTTTGTGCGGAAAGCTGAACCGGTGTCAGCGGATTTTTGATTTCGTGCGCCATGCGACGGGCTACTTCACGCCAGGCAGCAGCACGTTCCGCTTTTTGAAGTTGAGTCAAATCTTCAAAAACTATAACGATACCGGAGTCATTACCTTCCTCATCATGAATTGTTGTAATAGTCAGCAGAACAGTAATGGCTTTCTCTTTAAGCATAACTTCCAACTGCTTTTCCAATACGCTCTCATTGTTCTCTTTCATTTCCTGCAGAAATTCGTCAACCAGAGAGAGGTGTTCCGGCATCATTAAATCGCGATAATTTTGAAAAAGAACCCTCTCCGCTTTAATATCAAACATCTTCTCCGCAGCACGATTTATAGTAGTGATCATTCCGGCTTTATCCACGGAAATAACCCCGGCGGAAACATTGCGCAAAACTGTTTCCATATATTTTCGCCGCTGCTCCAGATTTATATTCGCTTCTTCCACGCTGTTCTTGCTTTTCTTTAAATCCACGGTCATCTGGTTAAATGATTTGACCAAAAGCCCAATTTCATCGTCCGCTTCAATATTAATGCGACTATCCAAATCTCCCTGTGTAATTCTATTAGTAGCCAGAACAAGATCCTGAATAGGATCAGTGATTCCCTTGGCCAGAGTCAATCCAAACCATGTCGCTAAAAATATGATAACCAGAGTCACTATGGACAGCGTAATAATGTAATTTGATTTAATCGGATTTTTCAAAAGTTTAATCTTGCCATACTGCTCAGAAGCGTCGGCTATGCTTCTGAGTTTATCCACAAAGCCCTTAGGAATAATGTAACTTACCGAGACACGGCCAATTACTTCCGAAGGCAGAGCAGAAGAAAAAACCGGCGCGATACCGACAACTGCATCTCCGATATTGGTAGGTTGAATCGTAGATGCTTCTTTACCGGAATAAATATCTTCTATCATTTTCGGGTCAAGAGTCACCGGAACAAGTTCCGGATGTTCGGCATCAGCAAAAACCGTTCTTTCTTTTTGAAAATCAAAATAAGTTTCAACCATGCCTACCTTATAATTTTTTTGGCGTTGACCGATGAAACTTTTCAGGTACTCGACCCTTTCACTTTCATAGAGATGGTTTCTGGTAATATCGGCGCTGATTTGGCGGGCATTGAACTTGGCTTGTTCCCCCATTTGCTGGTAATAAACCTGAGCTACTTCCAACGACCGGTTTAAGGCATCACCAATTTTAATATTGAACCAGAACTCCATGCTGTATGAAAGAAAATTGACGGCAAACAAAAAAAGTAAAATTGTCGGAATGAGTGATAACCCGACAAAGGTAGCCACCAGTTTTGTTCTTAGCCTGGAACCGATAATTCCGCGGCGGTGCTCATAAAATAGTTTGACGACATTCCTGATAATCAGAAAAAGCAGGAGAATTACAAGAATAGCATTAAGGCTGGTAAGACCATAGACGAAAATGTTTGTTGATAGAGGCAAATCGTTTTTGTTGAAAAATTGACTGGCAAGCAGTGTAAAAGTAATTGCTAAAACGCCCACAGCTATCATGACAATCCGCTCACGGCGGCGTTTTTTTAATTCCTTTTCATCGATATTGCTTTTTTTTTGTTTTATTTTCATCGGCTAATCAAGGCCACTCCCGTACAGCAAAAATGAATTCACCCGCTAATAGGAAAAATTCTGTCGATTCCATGCCGTTTCAAAATCCCAGAAAGAAACGAAGAAAAATACATATTCCATGCGCAAAGGCAGGCGAACCTTATCCATTTTGACTTTAATCAACATATAATAATTTTCCCCCTTTGTAAGTGAAGACAGAGGAACCGCATTTATTCCATTAAAATCAGTCATTGCCTTTTGCGCACTTTCAAAATCAGAAAAAATAACAGGCTGCTGATTGCCATTGGTGTAAATACTAAATGTCTTTTTGAGATTGTCATATTTCATAGTGCGTTTAATTTCATGACCTGTTATTTTTTTATCCCATACAAGAGACCTTTCCTGATAAACTTCCAGTTGAAAAGTAAAGACTGCGGGAATTCCGGCTAAAACAGCCATTTCCATTTCGGGTTTAAAACCGTTGACCAGGCGCGCGTATAAAAGAACGCTTTCTCTATTATTCGTAATCAAAATATCCGTAATTTTCGGGTCAATAGCCTGCACCTTCATGGGCAGCGCCATAAAACCAAAAACAAGAAACAAGAAAATCAAAAACAATCTTTTATTTTTTATCTTATTCATAAAAAGCCTGTTTATCCAAAATTTAAAACAAGTAAAATCACGCAGTACTCGTATTAAAATTTAAAAGGGGTACGGCATGAAAGAAACCAGCCTTAAAATTTTAAGTTGTAATCTTAGGCAACCTATCGATAAAAATCAAGATTTATTTGGTTTAAGCCCGAATGGCGTCGAGAATTTTAAAGGAAGGAATTTTTTTGAGAAAATTAAGCTTATGTACTTCTTCTTTATTGATAGAATTAACAATTTCCCAACAATCTTTTTTAGCCATTAACTCTCTAAGCAAAAGATTATTTAAACGATGGCCGGATTTGTAAGCTATAAAATGTCCGATTATCGGCATTCCCAGCAAAAACAAATCTCCGATTGCGTCAAGAATTTTATGTTTAACAAAAACATTCTCGATGCGTTGTCCTTCTTTATTGATAATTTTTTTCTCATCGAGAACAATCGCATTTTTCAGCGATCCACCCAGCGCCAGACCTCTGGCCTGCAGAAATTCCAGATCTTTCAAGAAACCGAAGGTCTGAGCAGCGCAAATATCTTTTTCATATATTTCATCCGAGAAAGTCATGTCTAATGATTGTTTACCGATAACAGGGTGTTTGAAATCTATTTCATAAGTTATTTTAAATTCATCCGCAGGCATAAACATGGCGCTGCCATCGCCGTTATTTACAGATACAGGTTTCTTAATAATCAACATTTTTTTATTTTTCTTTTGAACGTGCGTTCCGACTTCCTTGAGCATGTTCACAAAAGGAAGTGCGCTGCCGTCCATAACCGGCACTTCAAAGGAATCAAGTTCTACAACAGCGTTATCAACACCCATCCCGCTGAACGCCGATAAAAGATGTTCCACGGTAGAAACAGTCACCCCGTTGGAACCTAATGTTGTGGCCAGCGTCGTATCGCAAACATTGTCGTAGCGGGCCAGAATCGGCATTGCCTCGGGCAAATCCTTGCGGATAAAAACTATACCTGTATCAGCCGGTGCCGGTTTTATCTTCATGTTGATTTTACGGCCGGTATGCAAACCGATGCTGAAACAATTTATTTCTTTTTTTAGTGTACGCTGCAAATTCATAATTTTTTCCAATACAAAAAATTGATACTTCAAATAACAGCAATTAGCATACCATATCCTGCAATATTCGTCATAAAATATATCATGTTGTAATAATTATGTTTTTATTGAAATACGAATCGATTAAATCGGTTGTTTTCTGTCTTGGTGTGGCATAATCGCCACAGTTGGCCGTCTTATACCAAGTTGCATTCACAGGATAACTAGACAATGTAGTACGAACCTCGTGTGACCTTCAGGTTATCAGGTTCGCCTGTTCAATGGGTCTAAAGATCCATACTACTGTTTTATGTTTGATAGCGAACTGGTATTATTTTCCTGTTATTGTATGATTTGCGTGTCCCCCGCTGGCGGGGGCAAGGGGGTGGAAGTATTTATGTAGCGATAATTATATCTTTTAAGTTACAGATCGAAAGTTTTATCCACCTCCGTCCGCAACAGCGGACACCTCCGCCAGCGGAGGACATGTAAACATTCTTTCTATTACAACACAGTCTCATGCACCGGACGACGAAGCCAACAAAGTTAGCCGGAAAAAGCGGGATGGTTTCACTTGTAATATCTTTGCTTTTCGCTATATATACAACCGCAATAAGCTTGGCGGTACATATCCAACTCTTTGGATATTTTTACACCTTCGGCCCATCCGGTACGAAAATCCTGATAATAAAAGAATATTCCCAGTTGCTGGCCCAGGGTTTTCCCGATTTCCTTAATCATATCATGATATTGATATTTGCTGTAAAGCAATGTGGTCGTAAAACCATCGTATTTTTCCCGAATTGCCATTTCTGCAGTATAAGCCAAGCGATCCCGTAAACAGAAGGCACATCTTTCAGTTTCCTTCAAATTAGCCACTGCTCGTAAAAATTCTTCCAAAGGATATCCTTCCGGCCAGATAATATTTAAAAACGTTTTATCGGAATAATCCATAAGAGTTTGGCGGCGTCTCTGATATTCCTGATAAGGATGAATGTTGGGATTGTAGAAAACTCCGGTGATTTGATGCCCATGAGTTCTTAACTCTTTCAGGGGATAAATGGTGCAAGGCCCGCAACAGATGTGCATTAACATTTTCATATTAGAATATTTCTCCCTGTCCGGTGGCCTTCAGCCCGAAATGTTCATAGGCTCTGGCGGAGGCAATTCTTCCCCTGGCTGTTCTTTGCATATAACCTTCCTGAATCAGATACGGTTCGTAGACATCTTCGATGGTCACTCTCTCTTCGCCGATGGTCGCGGGTAACAGTTTAGTCTCTAGGAGTGTGTTTTTATTAATTCGGGGGACAGCGCCCTATTATTTACTCCCTTACGCTGCGTATAGAACTTCACCCTGCTTGGCGTAATCACACAGCGGTGAAGTTTGGTTGTCCCATTCTTCAGGCGTAAAGCCGACAACCTCGATTGGGGCAAAGACATCGTAAATGGCTTCCGACAGTATATCAATCCTTGACCAGTAATCACGATCCTTGAAGTCTTCGGAAATAAGGATCAAGTCTATGTCGCTGCCTTCCCGGTAGTCGCCACGGGCATAAGAACCGTAAAGAATAAGCTTGTTGATATTGATCCCCCTGGATTCAATTGCTTTCTGAAAACGCGCAATCGTATCTAAAGCTGCTGCTTTATCCATGCCAAGGCCTCTTTCGTGTTTGATATGATTTCACTCGTGATAGTTTTTGTATAGTCTTCTGCAATTTTTCCAGGCTTTCAGGATAACGTGTGGCAATGTTCGCTTCGTTGAGCTTAATGAAGAACTTACCCATCGCCTCCGGTGGGTTGACGCCGGTTTTGCTGATAAGGTATACAAGGTTGTGTACCTTAGGTGGAACATCCTGAAGCTTTGTAAAATAAATACCTTTCAGGGCTTTCTCCAGTGACAGATGACACATAAAAACAGCATAGAAATAACGTTCACCTTGAAACATAAATTCGGCAGTTTCAATATCAAACTCGGCTTGAGTAATCCACTCTCTTGTTTTTTCATCCATATTCCACATCACTTTGTGTTTGTTATGGCCTTTGTCAGATGTACTTATAAAGAACTAATGAAATATAATCAAGTGAATATGGGCCGTTAAATCCGGGAACACCGACCGAAATCGGGGAATGCGCATACTATTTTTTATCCTTCCTCGGCCTTCCACCTTTATTTGGAACTACAAAAGTCCGGGAACATAACACTTTTTCAGAATATTTCTCCCTGTCCTGTAGCCTTAAGCCCAAAGTGTTCGTAAGCTCTGGCGCTGGCGATTCTACCGCGGGCAGTCCTTTGCAGATAACCTTCCTGAATCAGATACGGTTCATAGACATCTTCAATGGTCACTCTTTCTTCGCCAATGGCCGCCGCAAGACTATCCACTCCGACCGGTCCGCCATTGAATTTTTCAATGAGCGTCAGGAGCAGTTTTCTGTCCATCTGATCAAATCCTTTTTGATCAACTTCAAAAGCGTCCAGGGCTTCCCGTGCGATTTTGCCGTCAATGGTCCCATCGCCTTTAACTTCGGCATAGTCACGGACACGCTTAAGCAATCGATTGGCAATACGCGGCGTGCCGCGGGCCCGTCCGGCCAGTTCTTCCGCTCCGGCGGCGGCAAGTTTAACTCCCAGAATGGAAGCCGACCTTTTGATAATAATGGCAAGTTCCTGAGGCGAATAAAACTCCAGACGAAAGTGCATGCCGAAACGGTCGCGCAAGGGCGAAGTCAGCGATCCGGCGCGTGTAGTCGCTCCCACAAGAGTGAATTTGGGAATATCGAGTTTCATTGATCTTGCCGATGGTCCCTGTCCGATTAAAATATCAATGTGGAAATCCTCCATGGCCGGATACAAAATTTCTTCCACCACGTGGGAAAGCCGGTGAATTTCGTCAATGAAGAGAACCTCATGTTCCTGCATATTCGTTAAAATCGCTGCCAGGTCTCCCGGCCTCTCTATTACCGGCCCGGAAGTAACCTTGATATCAACTCCCATTTCCCTGGCAATAATATAAGCCAGCGTAGTTTTTCCCAAACCGGGAGGTCCGTATAAAAGAACATGATCAAGCGCCTCTTTACGTTTTCTCGCGGCTTCAATAAAGATAGCCAGATTGCTCTTAACTTTTTCCTGGCCGATATAATCTTTTAATTTCGCCGGACGCAAAGTAACTTCAAATTCATTCTCTTCCTCATCGCAGGCAGGACTGATTAAAGAATTTTTGATGGGTTTATCCATTGTGCACATACCTTACCCGGATAATTTAACCGGCAAGAATTTTTAAGGTCTTTTTCAAGAGCTGATCCATACCAAGCTCTTCGTCTGATGAACGCAAAACTTTATCTAAAGCATCTTTGGCAACATTATTTTTATAACCTAAATTCACCAAAGCGGAAAGCGCATCTTCCATGATAATTTCGCCGGCCTGATGTTGATCATCCGCCGCAGGCATTTCATCCAGCATCATTTTCTTGATAACTTTTTCTTTTAGTTCAAGGATCAAACGTTCGGCCATTTTTTTACCCACACCGGGAATGTTGACCAGTTTCCCCAAATTGCCGCCGGATATAGCGCGCAACAACTCCTGCGCGGAAATGCCGGAAAGGATATTCATGGACATTTTCGGTCCGATGCCGCTTACGGAGATCATCAATTGGAAAAGATCTCTTTCCTGAACTGTGTAAAAACCAAATAAATTTATGGCGTCCTGTTTGACGTTGGTATGAATATGCAGTGTTATTGTCTGTCCGGTTTCCGGCAATTCATAAAAAGTTGTTAAAGGAATAAAAACACGGTAACCCACGCCTTGAACATCAACAATGACATGGGAAATGCCTTTATAAACAATTTTGCCGCTGATTAAAGCAATCATTAGATTGATTGTTCCTTTGAGAAATTAGCATGGCATATCGCACTCGCCAGCGCATCCGCGGCATCCGCCGGAGGCAAGGCGGGGAGTTTTAAAATCGCTTTAACCATTATCTGCACCTGTCTTTTCTCCGCCCTTCCGTAACCCACCACGGCTTTTTTTACTTCCAATGGTGAATATTCAAAAACCGGTATTTCTTTATCGGCTCCGGCAAAAATTACCACGCCTCTTACCTGAGCCTGCTTAATCAAACTGCGTACATTTTTTCCGTAAAAAATATTTTCCAGCGAAATAGCCTGGGGCGCGGTCTGCGTGATTACCTCGGATAACTGCCGATAAATGGAAATTAACATTACGGATAAAAGAGAATCTTTTTGCGCTTTGATTTCACCATGCAGGACATGACGTAAATAATTGCCTTTTTTTTCAATGATGCCGTAACCGGTAACGTGACTGCCTGGATCAATTCCTAAGATTCGCAATTTCTTTTATTCCGCAAATAAAATAATTTAACTTAACTTCTCCATGACATCTTCATCTATATCGAAATTAGCGTAAACATTCTGCACGTCGTCATTATCTTCCAGTTTTTCCATCATCTTGAGCATTTGTTCCGCTTTGTTCGCCCCTAATTTGACGGTATTGGACGGAATCATGCTTATTCTGGCCTCCAGATGTTTTATCCCCCTGGCATCAAGAGCTTTTTTTACAACTTCAAAGGAAGCGGGATCGGTAATTACTTCATATTCACTATCTTCACTTTGCACATCTTCCGCTCCGGCTTCCAGAGCCAGCTCCATCAGGGCATCTTCATCAATAACTTTTTTATCAATAACTATACTTCCCTTTTTCGCGAATATCCACGACACACAACCGTTCTCGCCGAGATTGCCTCCATGTTTGGAGAAGATATGTCTGATTTCCGCCACAGTCCTGTTTTTGTTATCGGTCATAATTTCCACAATAACTGCCGCGCCGCCGGGACCGTAACCCTCATAGGTTATTTCTTCAAAAGCAGCCGCGCCTTGTTCGCCACCGGTACCTTTTTTAATCGCCCTATCAATATTATCCTTGGGCATATTTTCTTCTTTGGCGAGCGCAACCGCCTGCCTGAGCCGGGAATTTCCTTCAATATCACCACCACCCAGCCGTGCCGCCAGGGTTATTTCCTTAATAATTTTGGTAAATATCTTACCGCGCTTGGCATCTATCGCGCCCTTTTTCCTTTTAATCGTGCTCCATTTGGAATGGCCGGACATGTTACTTCTCCTTAATGGTTTTTCAACATTTTTCTTTAATATCACAAGGGAATAAGCTTGTAAAGTTTATTGCAGGTGAATCAAATAACTGCTTTCATCGTAGCGATATATTTTTTGCAGATATCACAATAATAGTCGATGCCGGCTTTCGCCATCATTTTTTGTTCATCAGTAACATCATGAGTAATTTTTGCCGGGTTGCCGGCGACTATCTTACCGGCAGGAATATGCATGCCCCTGGGTACAATTGAACCAACAGACACAAAAACATCTTCTTCGCAAACAGAGTTAAAGAGCAGAATAGCGCCTATGCCGATTACACATCTTGATTTAATGATAACATCATGAAGAATAGTACCGTGAGCAATAGTGAGATCTTCTTCAATGATCACCCTGGAATCGGGATAGACATGAATAACGGAATTATCCTGAACGTTGGAACGATTGCCGATGACAACCGGTCCAAAATCCGCCCGGATGGAAACACCGGGAGCAATCAGGCATTCATGGCCTACTTTTACGTCGCCGATTAAAACGGCATGCGGGTGAACAAAAGAATCGATCGGTACCTGCGGTCTTTTGCCTTCAAATTCATAAAGGGCCATTATTATTTCCCCTGGCAATTATTGATTCAACGAAATATTAACCGATCCGCCCCGTCCTAAAATATCATGCAGGTGGATATATCCTTTCAATTCTTTTTTCTCATTAACCACGGCAAAGGAGGTTATTTCCTTTTTCTGCATTAGTTCCAATGTCTGAGCCAGGGAAATATTTTCATCTATTGTCTGAGGATTTTTAGTCATAACCTCATTAATAATTTTTCCTTCAAAAGATATTCCTTTGCTGATCATGCGGCGCACGTCGCCGTCAGTAAAAATCCCCAGAAGTTTATCTTTATTATCGGTAATTAAAACAAATCCGACATTTTTACTGTTAATTTCCTGTACTGCTTTTGTAACGGAAGTTCCCGCAAGCACTTTGGGAATTTGTTTTCCGGCAATCATGGCATCTTTGACGGTTTCTCTTAATCTGGTACCCAAATTTCCGCCCGGATGAAATTTATAGAAATCTTTTTCCTTAAATTGCTTCTCATCAATAAGAACAATAGCCAGAGCGTCGCCAATAGCCAATGTGGCAGTAGAACTGGAAGTGGGAGCAAGACCGAAGGGACAGGCTTCTTTTTCCACGGAAACGTCAATGACAATATCACTAGCCTGTGCCAGAGTTGAAGATAGACCGCCCGTAAAAGATATTATAGGCGCCCCGATATGACGGACGGATTTTATAATGGGTATAAGTTCGCCGGTTTCACCGCTGTTGGAAATGGCCAGCAATATGTCCTCCTTGGTGACTATACCCAAATCGCCGTGGATGCCTTCAACAGGATGTAAGAAAAGAGCCGGTGTTCCCGTGCTCGTTAACGTGGCGACGATTTTTCGTCCAATCAAGCCTGATTTTCCAATGCCCGTAATGATAACTCTGCCCTTGGATTTGGAAATTAAATCTACAGCTCGGGAAAAATTGCTGTCGATTTTATCGATCAACTGCAAAATGCTCTGTGCTTCTATTTTTAATACATCTATGGCCTGTTTAATTACTTTTTGTTTTTTTGTCATTTATTTACCTTTTAAATTGTGAATATTAATTTTTCTAAACCGGATAATTTTATCAAAGCTAGCAAAAAAACACAGACAAAACAAGAATGAATTGAAAACGTTTTTTAGCAAAATGATTCTTCAGGCATTCGGGACTTTGTCAACATATCATTATTTTCAGGGATGCCGCAGGTGTTTATTGACCTCACGAAAGGTATCTGCTAAAACACATTTGAATCAAATTAACGGGACTAAAGTATGAAAGCCATTTTCATTTCCGATGCTCATTTACGAAAATACAGCGATGACAGATACAAGAAACTGATGGATTTCTTCGATGCTCTTAAGAAAGGGAATATCACATCCCAAATTAATCATAACGTAACGGACTCATCACCAAAAAGCATTAACGATCTTTATATTGCCGGCGATTTATTTGACTTCTGGTTCTGCCGGAAGGAGAAAATCAATCCGGAGTTTAAGCCGGCGATTAATAAATTAATCGAACTAAAGGAAGCGGGAATCAATATTCATTTAAGCGAAGGCAATCATGATTTCTTTATGGGAGAATATTTCAGCGATGTTCTGGGAATGGAAGTATTCGAAGAAATGATCAATGCCAAACTGGATAATTTGAATGTTCTTATCGCCCACGGCGACACAACGGATGGAGCCAATATCAGATATCTTTTATTCCGCAAGGCTTTGCGCAGCCGGACTTTCTATAACATTCAGCGTTTAATTCCGGCTCCCATCAGTTGGACTCTGGCCGGGCTTGCCTCCTCTACCAGTAAAGAACTGACTGTGGAAGACGTCGACACACTGGTAAAAAAAATGGCTTCTTTTGCTCTAGCCAGATTCCAGGAAAACTATGACGCAGTTATTCTGGGACATTGTCATGTGCCAAGTTTACACAATTATACTATAGAGGAAAAGAAAAAGACTTTTGTTACACTGGGTGATTGGATAAATTATTACTCTTTCTTATACTATGAGGACGGTAACTTTTTTCTGAGGTATTACCGGCCTTGATTTAAAGATATACCGAATTTAACCATTAGAGAGGATGAACTTATGAACTTTGGAGGAATTTATCCGGCGCATTCACTGCGCGATGCTTTATTTGTCGTCGTTCCCGTTGGGTATGATCTGACTTCCACATACCAGCCGGGTAGTCGCCGGGGACCGGCAGCTATTATCGAAGCATCAACCAATATGGAACTCTATGATGAAGAATTAAGAAAGGAAACATATCTGGCCGGCATTCATACGACCCTGCCACTTAGCATTGATTCGCGCGGGCCGAAGAATATGATTAATATTGTGCGCAAAAAAATTGCCAAAATTGCCGCTCTTAATAAAGTACCGGTAATGCTGGGGGGAGAACACAGCATCAGTTTCGGGGCGGTGCAGGCACTGAAAGAAAAATATCCCAAACTAAAAGTACTGCAATTGGATGCCCACGCCGACCTGCGCGAAAGCTATCAGGGAAGTCCTTATAGCCATGCTTCCGTTGCCAGAAGGATTTCCGAAATTTGCCCGCTGATTCAAATAGGCATCAGAAGTATGACCAAAGAAGAAGCCGATTTTTTACCGCAAAGCAAAGTTAAGTCCTATAGTGCC
>JQOA01000234.1 GCA_000753945.1 Smithella sp. D17
AAAAAAAGAGAAGAAAGAAGAAAACGCGGCGAGATCATTCCGTATTATGAACTGAGCATCATCCGCAAAGATGGCGAAATACGCTATCTGGAAGTATTTCGCAAACAGGTGCTATGGAATGGTGAGTTACTCTTTCAGGCGCTCTATTCCGATATTACCGAACGCAAGCAAGCCGAAAATAATCTGCTGGAAAGCAAGGAGCGGTATCGTATTGTTGTGGAAAATGCACATGAAGCCATCATCATCACCCGGGATACGAACGTCGTGTTTGCCAATAACGCCGCCGCCGAACAAATAGGTTATTCCAAAGAGACTCTGACATCCGGGGCTTTTACGAACTTTATCCATCCCGAAGATCGCAATCTTGTGACCGAGTACAGCACAAAAAGATTGAGAGGAGAGGAGGTCCCCTCTATATATTCTTTCAGAATTATTACTCATGATGGAAAAATAAAGTGGGCAGAACTGAATGCCACGGTCATTGAATGGAACAAAAAACCGGCTACCTTGAATTTTTTGAACGACATCACTGAGCGTAAGATGTTGGAAGAAGAACGCATTGAAAGTTACAGCCGGATAAAAAAGACATTGCAGGCCACAGTGCAATCAATCGCGCTGCTTGTAGAAACAAAAGATCCCTATACAGCCGGCCATCAACAGCGGGTAGCTCAACTGGCTGTCGCGATTGCCAAAGAAATGGGTTTAACATCAGATCAGCAGGATTTCATTTACACCGCATCCATCATCCACGACCTTGGCAAAGTATCCGTTCCATCGGAGCTTCTCAGCAAACCTACAAAGCTTACCGAAGTGGAATTCAATTTAATTAAAACTCACTCCCCTTCCGGATATAATATTCTGAAAGATATCGATTTCCCCTGGCCCGTGGCCGATGCTGTTCTTCAACATCATGAAAGAATGAACGGATCAGGTTATCCAAATCACCTTCAGGGAGACTCCATTCTACTGGAGGCAAGAATTTTGGCTGTAGCTGATGTCGTGGAGGCCATTTCTTCCCACCGTCCATACCGTCCTTCTCTGGGAATAAACTTTGCACTGGATGAGATTTCCAAGAACAAAGGCACCCTTTATGATGACAATGCTGTGGATGCCTGCCTGAAATTATTTCTAGAAAAAAACTTTGCCTTTAGTTAATAAATATTCCATTGCCAAGAATAACTGAATATGTTAAAAAATTCTGTTTTAAATTATAGGTCTAAATTATGGAAAAAATTACAGCAATTCGAGGATTTAAAGACATTCTCCCCCAAGACTCTCTTCTCTTCTGGAAGGTTGAGTCTATAGCCCATGAGGTTTTCAATTCGTTCGGCTATCGGGAAATCCGCGTTCCAATTGTCGAAAAAACAGAACTTTTTAAACGAAGCATTGGAGAAACAACCGATATCGTTGAAAAGGAAATGTACACCTTCGCCGACCGGGACAACGAATATATAACCCTAAGACCGGAAGCCACAGCTTCAGTTATCCGCGCCTACATTGAACATAACATGTCCTCTTCCGAACAAATAACCAAACTTTTTACGATCGGTCCGATGTTCCGCCGCGAAAGACCTCAAAAAGGACGCTTCCGTCAATTCAACCAGATTGATGTCGAATTTTTCGGCGAAGAAAAACCTCAATCGGACGCTGAAATAATCTTTATGCTGATGCATTTCTTAACACGCACGGGATTGAGAAATCTGGAATTGGAAATTAATTCTCTGGGCTGCCCTGATTGTCGCCCTTTATTTTCCAAAGCTGTTATTAATTTTTTAAAGGGAAGCGAAAGCAATCTCTGCCCCGACTGCCAAAGACGCATAAGCACCAATCCCTTGCGCGTTTTCGATTGTAAAGTGGAAACATGTGCCGCGACTATTGCCAATGCGCCCCGGATCCTTGATTTTTTATGTGCGGACTGTGAAAATCATTTTTCACAGGTGCAATCATTTCTTCACGATTTGAATACTCCTTTTATTATTAACGCCCGTATGGTCCGCGGGCTGGATTACTATACAAAGACAGCATTTGAAGTAAAAACAAACGCACTGGGCGCTCAAAACGCGGTTGCCGGCGGAGGCAGATATAATAGCCTGGTTAGTGATCTGGGAGGTCCCGAAGTTCCCGGAATTGGTTTTGCCGTCGGATTTGAAAGGCTTATAGCCTGCCTGCCGGAAGAAGGAAGTAATAAATTTAGAACTGATTTATTTATTGCTGCGCTGGGCTCAAAAGCCCAGAAAACAGCTTTCAGTCTGACCAATGAACTGAGGCGCGCCGGAGTGATTGCAGAAATGGATTATTCTGACAAGAGCCTGAAGAGTCAACTAAAGCGAGCGGACAAATTAAACAGTTCCTTTTCTCTTATTTTCGGTGATAAGGAAATTGATGAAAAACAAGTTTTATTAAGAAACATGCAGACAAAAGACCAACAGGCAGTTCCTCTGGATGGGATGCTGGATTCAATAATTAAAATTATTAAAGAGAGGTAAAAGTTTTGGCTGATTTTTTAACAAAAGATAAAAGAACGCATTACTGCGGAAATCTGGATATTTCTATGGCCTCGCAGGAAGTCATTCTGATGGGCTGGGTGCACCGCCGCCGTGATCACGGTGGAGTTATTTTTGTTGATTTACGCGATCGTGAAGGAATAGTACAGGTTGTTTTCAACCCTGAGGCCGGAAATGCCCACAGCGAAGCGCATAAAATTCGTTCTGAATTTGTTCTTGCCGTCAAAGGCAAAGTTCGCAGAAGGCCTGAAGGCATGGAAAATCCGGATTTGAAAACCGGCGAAATTGAGGTTATCGTCTCCGATCTGGAGATAATGAATGAATCCAAAACTCCGCCCTTCTCTTTTGACGATCAGGACATTTCGGAAAATATCCGCCTTAAATACCGCTATCTTGATTTGCGACGTCCGGTGATTCAAAAAAACCTTTTTTTACGCAGTCGTCTGGCCGCCGCCACCCGTCGCTATTTTGATGAAAACGGTTTCATTGAAGTGGAAACACCTTTTCTGGGTAAAAGCACACCGGAAGGCGCACGCGATTATCTTGTGCCCAGCCGTATCAACAAAGGTACATTCTATGCGCTGCCGCAATCGCCGCAGCTATTCAAACAACTTTTAATGGTCTCGGGTTTTGACCGTTATTATCAAATCGTTAAATGTTTCCGCGATGAGGATCTTCGCGCCGATCGTCAACCGGAATTTACTCAAATCGACGTGGAAATGTCTTTTATTACTGAAGAAGATATTATGAGCATGATGGAAGGTCTGATGAAAGCCATCTTTAAAGCCTGCCTGGACAAGGAGATAACGCTCCCCCTCCCCAGGTTGACCTACGCCGATGCGATCAGCCGCTACGGCAAAGACAACCCCGATGTGCGTTTCGGTATGGAAATCGTGGATATTACCAATATTGTCAAAGATTCAGGGTTTAAACTTTTCGCGGAAGTTGCGGCTTCCGGTGGCGTAATCAAAGCGATTAAAGCCGAACAGGCTTCCGCTCTTTCCCGCAAGGATTTAGACGGATTGAAAGATTTCGTAGCCATTTATGGAGCGAAGGGTCTGGCGTGGGCCAAGATCAACGCGAACGACTGGACTTCACCCATTTATAAATTCTTTAAACCGGAGGAAGTGGAGAGCATCGGCAAAGCAATGAACACTAAAGAAAGCGACATTATTTTCTTTGTCGCCGATACTCCGCGTGTCGTCAATGACTCGCTTGGCAACTTACGAATACATCTGGCCAGAAAACTTAACTTGATTGATTCAGATGCCTTGGCCTTCACCTGGATTACGGAATTCCCGTTGATGGAATATTCGGAAACGGAAAAACGCTTTGTCTCTACACATCACCCTTTCACGTCGCCGTTTCTGGAAGATCTGCCTCTAATGACTACCGATCCGGGAAAAGTACGCGCCAAAGCTTATGATCTGGTACTTAACGGATCGGAAATCGGCGGCGGCAGTATTCGTATTCATCATAAGGACGTTCAGTCCCAGGTCTTCAGTGCGCTTAAATTGAGTGACGAAGATGCAAGGCAGAAATTCGGATTTTTGCTGGATGCCCTCGAGTATGGAGCTCCGCCTCATGGAGGACTGGCCTTCGGTCTGGACAGGCTAACTATGATTATGACCAAAGCAGAATCAATACGAGACGTAATTGCCTTCCCGAAAACGCAGAAAGCAGCCTGTTTGATGACCGATGCTCCTTCTAAAGTCAGCATCGGGCAATTGATGGAGTTATCTCTGAAAATTGTTTAATAGTAAAGAATTGGAGAAAAAGATGGTTAAATCCAAGAGTGAAAAAAAACTGACTGCAAAAAGAATCAAGAAATTTAAGTTAAAAGAGGTAGACAAACCGAATTTATACAAAGAAATATTTCCATATAGCGAAGTCAGCAAGATTGTCTTCGATAACAAAACTGTTCCCCTGAGTCCGGCCAAAGAAATTTTTATAACGGACACGACTTTTCGTGATGGACAACAATCCCGCCCACCTTATACAGCGGAACAAATTGTAACGATATATGAGTTAATGAGTAAACTGGGTGGTCCCCATGGGGTAATACGTCAATCGGAATTTTTTCTTTATAGTAAAAAAGATAAAGAGGCCGTGGAAAAATGTCAGGCGCTGGACCTGCGCTATCCGGAAATAACCGGATGGATACGAGCCGCTAAGGAAGATGTTCCCTTGGTAAAGGAATTAGGGTTGAAAGAAACAGGCCTGCTTACTTCCGTCTCCGATTATCATATTTTTCTTAAGCTGAACAAGAAAAGAAGCCAGGCCATGAATGATTATCTAAGCGTGGTCAAATCCATTCTGGAGTTAGGCATAATTCCCCGCTGCCATTTTGAAGACATCACCCGCGCGGACGTTTATGGTTTTTGCATTCCGTTCGCCCAGGAGCTGATGAAACTCAGGGAGGAAAGCGGCATTGACGTAAGAATCAGGCTTTGCGACACGATGGGCTACGGCGTTACTTATCCGGGCTCAGCGCTGCCCCGCAGTGTTGATAAACTCGTTCACGCCTTTATCAATGACGCCGGTGTTCCCGGACGTCTGCTGGAATGGCATGGTCATAACGATTTTCACAAAGCGATGATTAATGCTACAACGGCCTGGCTTCACGGTTGCAGTGCGGCTAATTCTACCCTTCTGGGACTGGGCGAAAGAACAGGAAACCCGCCTATTGAAGGTTTGATTTTTGAATACATCGCGCTTAAGGGGAACAATGGTATTGACACAACAGTCATAACAGATATCGCCGAATATTTTGAAAAAGAAATCGGCGTAAAAATTCCGCACAACTATCCTTTTGTCGGCCTGGGATTCAATGTCACCAGCGCGGGGATCCATGCCGACGGTCTCATTAAATGCGAAGAAATTTATAACATATTTGATACCCGAAAGATTTTAAAGCGACCCATTACCACGACGATTACCGACAAATCCGGCAATGCCGGCATCGCTTTCTGGATTAATCAGCGTTTCAATCTCGAAGGCAACAAAACCATCGATAAAAGACATCCGGCAATTTCTAAAATTCACAAGTGGGTGACAGAACAATATGAAGCCGGCAGGGTAACTTCCATTTCTCCGGAAGAAATGGAGAAAAAAGTACGTCTGCATCTCCCGGAACACTTTATGTCGGGACTGGAAAAGATAAAATTTATAGCGGAAAAAGCGGCTGTTGCCGTGGTCAATCAAATTATCGAACATCCTTTAATGAAGAACATGGATACCGTACAGCAGGAGATTCTGATGCAATATTTTGTCGATGAACATCCTTCCCTTCAATTCGCTTACGTAGTGGATATGAATGGCCGGAAAACGACCCAAAATATTACAAACATTGCCGATCGCGCCAAGTATGAGAACTATGGAGTGGGCAGCGATCAATCCGACAGGGAATGGTTTATCAATCCCCGGCAGACGGGTAAAGTTTATGTTTCCGATTTCTTTATTTCCAAGATGACAGGTATTTTATGCTTCACGGTTTCCGCGCCCATCGTTAACGATCAAGATGAGATGAAGGGTATTTTTGGTGTGGATATTCAATTTGAAGACTGGGTGAAACGAGCTGAAGACATGGACGATATGGATCATATTGCACTGCGCGAAGAATACAAGGAAGTAAAATCCAAAGCCAAGCACGGTCACCATTAGAAAAACTTCCATTATTCTCCCCTAAACAATCTTCGGAGGTTTTTTGTGTCACCATCAAGTTCTGAGAATGACGATGCTGTTTCATCCAAAGGGAAATCTCCCCGCGAGTGGTTTAATAAAAAAATCCTTTTTCTTGCCGTCGGATCGGTTGGCGTTGTCTTTGGTGATATAGGAACAAGCCCCCTTTACGCCATCAAGGCCTGCTTCCACGGAAAGCATGCGATCACCCCAAACATTATGAATATACTGGGAGTATTATCTCTTATCTTCTGGTCGATGATCATCGTGGTCAGCATCAAATATGTTATTTTTATCCTTCGAGCCGATAATAAAGGTGAAGGTGGTATCTTTGCATTGGTCAGTCTTTTGAATACACCTGGTCAAAGTCTTTCCCGTCTCGTTAAATACATTCTTTTGTTTGCAGGGATTATAGGTGCGGGGCTACTTTATGGGGATGGAGTCATCACACCGGCCATATCTGTTCTTTCCGCAATTGAAGGACTGGAAGTCGCAACCTCGGCTGCGGCACCTTTTGTATTGCCTTTGACGTGTGTTGTGCTCGTTTTGCTTTTTTCACTGCAGCGTAGGGGCACTGCTCATATCGGGAAATTGTTCTCTCCGATCATGGTGCTTTGGTTTGTGTGCATTGGTGCTTTCGGTATAACGCAGATCATGAGTGAACCGACAGTTTTTCGTGCCATTAATCCGGTCTATGCCCTGGATTTTTTTGTGAACAATGGGACACACGGCATTATTGTGCTCGGATCGGTTGTTCTTTGCATTACCGGTTGCGAAGCTCTCTACGCTGATCTGGGACATTTCGGCAGAAATGCTATCAGGCTCTCCTGGTTTTCGTTTGTCTTGCCCACTTTGCTATGCAACTATTTCGGGCAAGGCGCTTTGTTGCTTGCACACCCGGAAATGAACATCAATCCTTTCTATAAAACAGTACCGGAAATCCTGCTATACCCAATGATCGGACTTTCCACCGTTGCCACAGTCATAGCTTCTCAGGCATTAATATCCGGTGCTTTTTCACTCACACAGCAGGCCGTGCAATTGGGATTATGTCCCCGTGTCCGGATTGTTCATACATCAAGCGAGATGCAGGGTCAGATATATGTTCCTTTCGTTAATTATGCATTGATGATTGCCTGTATTGGAGTAGTTATCGGTTTCAAAGAATCAGGAGCACTGGCCGGTGCGTACGGAATTGCTGTGACAGGAACTATGATTATCACATCTCTTCTCTATTTCCTTGTGCTGACTCATTACAGGAAGTGGTCTCTGTGGAAAGTCATACCTCTTGTTGGAATATTTCTGGCGTTCGATGTTGCTTATGTAGCCGGTAACACTTTTAAAATTGCCGACGGAGGATGGTTCCCTCTCTTTGTTGCGGCAATCATAGCAATGGCTATGACCACATGGAAAAAAGGGCGGCAAGAACTTTATCGCAATTTAATCGGATCACGATTCCCCCTGGAAAGCTTTCTTTCTGAATTGCCGAAAAGTCATATGCCGCGAGTGCCTGGAACTGCCGTCTTTATGACATTATCACCTGTAGGGACGCCACCGGCACTGCTTCATCATGTAAAACACAACCACGTATTGCATGAAAAAGTGGTGCTTCTTTCCATTATAAATACAGATTCACCAATGGTTCCTGCCGGTGAACGAATTAAACTGGCCGATTTAGGCCAGGGTTTTTACCGCGTTGAGGCATTCTATGGTTTCATGCAGAAACCAAATGTGCCGCAGATTATGAAAATTGTTGCCCAGTATGGACTCGTCACCGACCCGATGACCACGACATTTTATCTGGGCAGGGAAACTCTCCTTACCGGAGGAAAATCGAAAATGATGCGGTGGCGCAAAGCATTTTTCGCATTTATGTCCAGGAATGCAGGGAACCCCACCTCTTACTTTGGAATCCCGGCCAATAGGGTCGTTGAACTTGGCTCCCAAATAGAATTGTGATTTTTTACGCGAAATTAAATCTCGATGCCATGATTCACCTTGTGGGATACTATATCCTTATCCCGGCTTTCTTTATCGGAATTCAAGCTACACCCAAAAAGTAGTACTCGTTTTGCACGATATTTTTTGGATATTTCACAAATTGAAACCTGATTGGCTTTTGATTTATCCGGGTTTTTCTAATCATAGAGCAACCATTGTTCAAATGGACGGTCTTCATCGTATTCTGAAAGAGGAGCTATTTCTCTGATAAACCTGGACGGAGCAAGATTTAAGACACCCGAAGATCTTGTATAATCCAAAGCAGGGTAACACAGGTAAAGCTGATCTTTGGCTCTGGTCACCGCCACATAAAAAAGCCTTCTTTCTTCCTCTTCACCGTATTGTTCCTTCAATGCCCTCTGCAGAGGAATCATACCATCCGCACACCAGATTAAAAATACGTAAGCCCACTCCAGTCCCTTGGCCTGATGGATCGTGCTCAAAGCAATTTTATCTTCATCATCTTCTTCACTGACATTTTCTTCTTTGGCCATATTGGTGAGCAGGGCCAGTTCATTTAAGAAATCTTCCATTTGTATAAACTGAGCGGAAAAATTTCCCAACTGGATTAAATCTTCTTCCCTTGATGACGCATCGGAATAATTGTCCTGCAAGTAAACACGGTAGCCACCTCTGTTTAACAAAACATCTATCACCTTTTCCGGGATGCGCTCCTTTTCAGGAAGTTCCAGAAGCAGCATTATTGTTTTACGGCATTCTTCCAACCCCGGTTTTGCAGATTTCGACATGGTCTTGATGAACTCATCTTTTAAAACAGCTTTCAAAGGATTTTCTTCCTTTTTTAAATATTGCCATATTTTATTGAATGTTACTTTTCCTACTTTCGGATACATTATCAGCAAACGCCGCCAGGCCAACTCATCGCGCGGATTGACTAATATTCTCATATAGGAAGTCACATCTTTGATGTGTGCCTGTTCAAAGAAACGGATACCGGAACGCATATCAAACGGAATATCACGCCGGACAAATTCCATCTGCATCTCCATGGAATGATAATGCGCCCGGTAAAGAACGGCTATTTCTTTCAGAGGCACGCCTGACCTAATCAATTCCGTGACTCTCTGCGCTACAAAATCCGCCTGTTTCACGACGTTTCTGGCGGAAACCATTACCGGCCGCATTCCGCTGTCTCGTACTGCTTTTAATTCTTTCGGAAATTGTTTTTCATTATTGGTTATGCTTAAGTTTGCCAGATTCAGTATTTCCGGCGTACTGCGGTAGTTTGTCTCCAGTTTGAATATTTTACAATCCGGATAACGATGAGGGAAATTAATTATGTTGTTGAAATTAGCGCCCCGGAAGGAATAGATGCTCTGCGAATCATCTCCCACCACCATCAGGTTTCTATGACAGGAGGCCAGCAGATCAACAATGTCCGCCTGAATAATATTTGTATCCTGATATTCATCTACTAAAATATGCTCAAATCTGCCGGAAAGAGTTTTCAGAATATCGGGATTTTCCTTCAGAAGTGTGCGGCAATTATTTAATAAATCATCAAAATCCATTACTACGAGCTCTTTCTTTTTTTGCTCATAAAGGCAGGCTATCTGATTAATCTCATTTATCAGATGAAGAAAAAATGGATATCTCGATTCCAGAACATCATCCAGCGTGTTTTGAGTATTAACTGTCAGGCTGATAATTTCAGCAAGTATATTACTCTTGGGAAATTTGCTGAGTTTCGGATCAATTTTTAGCTCGCCCATACATGTAGAAATAATTTGACGTGAATCTTCACTGTCCACAATCGAAAAATTAGTCTTATAACCAAGATAATGAGCGTGTTTTCTTAAGACGAGGTGGGCAACATGATGAAAAGTGCCACCCATAATGTTTCTTGTGTCGGAATTAATCAGACTCTCCACCCGGTTGAGCATGGAGCGCGCAGCTTTATTGGTAAAAGTAGCCAGCAGTATATTTTCTTGCTGAATACCGCTTTCCAGTAAACGCGCGACGCGATATGTCAACGTTCGTGTTTTCCCGCTTCCGGCACCGGCCAACACAAGAAGCGGACCTCCTTCTTCCGTTACGACACGATATTGTTCCCGATTAAGCTCTTTTTCATAATCAATCATTAAATCAATTCAACCAGCAATATCATTAGATGTAAATCCTTACTTTTCATCGCTTATAATTCAAAATTTTTTTATCTTCAAGTTAATATATAATTTCTTCCGTAATAATTTATTAATTTCATTTACATATGCCGCTAATTCCGGAAAATCATTGTTTCATACGATTGGCCAAGCGCTTATACAACGATATAAAACAGGGCAAAAATTAATACTTGGGCATAAGTCCGGTTTTAATCCCTGTTACTTATAGGGTTAAAATTGTCTTGATTTTACTTGCCGGATAAGCTAAACAAGCGCCCATTCAAATGAATTTGCTTTTTAAGAAAAGCATAGAGAGATATTGAAAGGAGTTTTCATGGCAAAGTACGAATCTAAATCCCTGCGAAATTTAGCGATAGTCGGACACGGCGGAACCGGTAAAACATCACTCTGCGAATCTTTGTTATTCGTCTCCGGAAAAAGCGAACGATTAGGAAGAGTTGATGACGCAACCTCCTGTATGGATTTTGAGCCTGAAGAACAGAAACGGCGAGTATCAATCAGTTTGGCGGCAAATTTTGTTGAATGGGAAAAACATAAGATTAATTTTATTGACACACCGGGCGATTCCAATTTCGCCTATGATATAAAATGCGCAATGAGCGTTGTCGAAAACACTATTATTGTAGTTGACGCTGTCGGCGGCGTTGAATTTCAAACACAAAAAGTATGGGAATTAGCTGAGGAATTCAAACTTCCCCGCGTAATTTTCATCAACAGATTGGATCGGGAACGCGCTAATTTTTCCACAGCGCTCGAAAGCATTAAAAGCAAATTCAAGAAAAAAGCTACTCCGGTTTGCCTGCCTATCGGCGCTGAAGATAAACTAAACGGCATTGTTGATTTAATTGGAATGAAAGCTTACCTTTTCAGCGATAATAACGGTGCTGGAAAAGCCACGGATATTCCTGCGGAAATGAAGGACGACGTAAAACTCATGCGCGACTCCATGGTAGAAGATATTGCCGAAACTGATGACGAACTGATGAATAAATATCTGGAAGCGGGCGAACTTTCTGACGAAGAATTAAAAACAGGATTAAAGAAAGGTGTTTCCGCCGGAAGTTTAATTCCGGTAGTCTGCGGCTCTTCCATAAAAGGCATTGGAATTTCCTTCCTGCTTGACCTGATAGTTGATTCTTTTGCCTCTCCGCTTGATCGCGGTCCGATCAAAGGCAAAAAACCGAAATCTGACGATATTGAAGAAAGGCAGCCTTTGGAAGACGCGCCCTTTTCGGCAATAGTTTTTAAAACAATTGCCGACCCTTACGCCGGAAGATTAACTTTATTCCGTGTTTATTCCGGCACACTTAATTCAGATACGCCGGTTTATAATTCTTCAAGAAAAATTACAGAAAAATTCGGTCATGTCTTCTTTCTCGAGGGGAAAAGCCAGAAACAGGCTGAAGTCCTTATTCCGGGCGATATTGCCGGAGTGGCCAAATTAAAGGAAACAGTAACCGGAGATACTCTGTGCAATGAGAAATCTCCTATCATCTTTGAAAAAGTGGCCGTGCCACCGCCAATTATTTCTTACGCGATGGAACCGAAAACCAGGGGTGATGAAGACAAGATTGCCTCATCGATTCACCGCCTGACGGAAGAAGACCCGACAATCGTATATACCCGTAATGTTGAGACCAAGGAAATGATTCTTTCCGGAATGGGTCAGGTACATATCGAGGTTAACATCGAAAAGATGAAAAGAAAATTCGGCGTCGAAGTCAATCTGAACACACCCAAAATTCCCTATAAAGAAACCATCAAGGGAAAAACCAATGTTCAGGGCAAATACAAGAAACAATCCGGCGGACGCGGTCAGTTCGGCGATTGCTGGATTGACATTGAGCCCCTGCCCCGCGGCGGCGGTTTTATTTTTGAAGATAAAATCGTCGGCGGCGTTATTCCCGGCCAGTACCGTCCGGCTGTAGAAAAAGGCATTGTGGAAGCAGCGATTAAAGGAGTTCTGGCCGGCTATCCTGTGGTAGATTTTAAAATAGCGCTGACCTTCGGATCGTATCACGCAGTGGACTCATCGGAAATGGCTTTCAAAATTGCCGGTTCCATGGCTTTTCAAAAGGGCGTTATGGATTGTCAGCCGATTCTTCTGGAACCGATAGTAAATATCGAGATAGAAATACCCGATGAATATATGGGCGACGTGATTGGAGATTTAAACAGCAGACGCGGCCGTGTTCAGGGAATGGATTCCAATGGTTCCAATCAGATAATCAAAGGCTCAGTGCCGCTCGCGGAAATATTAAAATACGCGCCCGATCTCAGGTCCATGACCAGCGGCAGAGGTAACTTCACGTATACTCATTCACATTATGAGGAAGTTCCCGCTTATATCGCTGAGAAAATTATCGCCGGGTATAAAAAAGATAAAGAAGAATAACGAGATGATCAGCGCCGGAATTATAACGGTAAGTGACAAAGGCTCACAGGGTAAACGCGAAGACTTAAGCGGCCCCGCAATCGCAGAAATGCTTGCGGGTATCGCTATAGAAATAAAACAAACAATCATCATACCTGATGAAAAAGATCAAATTCAGGAAGCGCTCATAAATTTCGCGGATGTACAAAAACTGGATTTGATTCTGACCACCGGCGGCACAGGCGTCAGCCCCCGTGATCTCACACCGGACGCCACACTTGCCGTCATCGACAAAGAAGTTCCCGGCATGGCGGAAGCCATGCGTCAAAAGAGTTTGCTGATTACACCTCATGCGATGATTTCCCGCGCTGTCGCAGGAATTCGCGGACGCTGTTTAATAATTAATCTTCCCGGAAGCCCCAGGAGCGTCAAAGAAAATCTCGCTGTAATTCTACCCGCACTGAAACACGCCATTGAAAAAATTAAGGGAGATGACTCGGAATGTGCATCTGAATAAATCTTAAATAAATTTTAAATCTTCAGCAGAAGAAGATTTAAAATTATTTTGGATTTTTACGTTCATCAATCATTGGCGGAACTTCGTTGGCGTGAAGTTCCTTACGCAAATCGCGAACGATTTTATTCAAACGTCTGATGGTTCGATTTAAACGAAACCTCTCTACTATGCCCCAGAAACCTGTAATGATCACTCCCAATAGAAGGGAAACAAAAATAAGTAAATAAACCGGCACGGGAGGAATTTTCAAAAAATCATAATACTGCAAACG
The DNA here is from genome assembly GCA_000753945.1 of Smithella sp. D17. Lineage (GTDB taxonomy): Bacteria > Desulfobacterota > Syntrophia > Syntrophales > Smithellaceae > Smithella. The sequence goes on from JQOA01000234.1 coordinate 13,493, forward strand.
CACCGGTGTTAAATTTTGCTGAGAAAAAGTAACAGTGAACAATGCAAAAATTATAACAAGAATTAAATAAATTATCCTCATAATAACATCATCCCTCCTGATGATACTTCTTAAAAAGGGGGGCAAGATTAGCCGCCGTTTTGGTTATATCCTCCGGTATTACTCGCACATTTGTAACCACACTCATGAAGTTAGTATCGCCTCCCCAGCGTGGAATAACATGAATATGAAAATGGTCTTCAATTCCGGCGCCGGCCGCTTTGCCAATATTAGCGCCAATGTTGAACCCATCCGGGCACATTGCTTCTTTAAGTGCCTTAATCGCTGTTTCCAGAAGATCAAATATTTCTTTTCTTTCCTCCTGCGTCAGTTCTTCAATTTTCCCCGTATGCCTTTGCGGTATGATCATTAAATGTCCGTTTACATACGGATATCTATTCATCATTACGAAAGCGGTTTTGCCTTCAAACAAGATAAACTCTTCACACCTGATAGAGCACTTGCAGAAAACACAGCCGTCAGGCTTTTCTCCTTTAATATAGTCCATGCGCCAGGGCGCAAAAATTGTTTCCATACTCAAAACCAGCCTGCTTTTAATCAGATGTTAATTATCCTACCTTCTATATCTTTGTCAATTTCTAATATGCCTATCGTCCTGGAAGACCCCATCGATCTATCTGCCGCCGATCCGGGATTGAAGAACAGAACGGAACCCTGTTTATGATTTGCCGGTTTATGTGTATGTCCATAAATAATGCAATCTACATTTTTAAATCGGGCTGATATCTTTTCTTCAATGTCCAAAGGAGATCCCCAGCCATGAATCAGCAAGAATTTAAACCCCTTTATTTCAAAAAGCAAATGCTCCGGAAATTTCTCTTTTACGAAAACATTATCCATGTTACCGCATACCGCTTTAATTTTTTGACCCTCGAATATTTCCAATACTCGAAGATCAACTAAATCTCCGGCATGAAGAATCATATCTACGTCGTTGAAATGGTCTACGACGCATCTTCTCATTTTTTCATCATAATCTGTCAGATGAGTATCGGAAATTACGCCGATTTTTATTATGTTATTTTCCATAATTTATAGTGTAATTATTAGCTGCAAGCATCAAAAAAAACAAGCTTTTAATTTGACTTTAGTGCTAAGTAAAGATATTATTTTCAGCATGAATAGTCTGGAAAATTCTCTACAAAATATCGCTGAAAGCATATTGCATTTTGATGAAGCTTCCCTCACCTCTAAAACTGGTTAAGTAATGGATAAACAAGCCGATTTAAAAAGGATCGCCGAATTAAGAAATATCATTGAGTATCACAATAAACGCTACTATCAGCAGGACTCTCCTGAAATCTCCGACACTGAATACGACCGTTTAATGCGGGAACTTCAGGATTTGGAAAGCCATCATCCGGAAGAATTTTCGGCCACATCTCCAACACAAAGAGTAGGCGCCTCCCCCTTGGCCAAATTTGCTCCTTTCAATCATCCTTCGCCTATGTTTAGCCTGGGTAATGCTTTCTCTAACGAAGAGATAATTGAATTTGATAACCGTATCAAACGCCTGGCCGGAGTGGATAACATTTCCTACATCGCCGAACCTAAACTTGATGGCCTGGCTGTGAATCTCATTTATGAAAACGGCATTTTCAAGCAGGGAGCTACCCGTGGCGACGGAACCACCGGTGAAGATGTGACTCAAAATCTTAAGACTATTTCTTCCCTGCCCCTAAAAATGAAACATACATCAAACAATCCTGTTCCTTCTTTTATAGAAATAAGAGGCGAAGTTTATATAGAGAAAGAACCGTTTCAAAAATTAAATCTTCGGCGTATCGAAGATGGCGAAGAACCGTTTGCCAATCCCCGCAATGCCGCCGCCGGTTCTCTGCGACAACTCGATTCCAAAGTAACCGCACGCCGTCCTCTCAATATTTTCCTCTATGGCATCGGCAATGCGAAGGACATAAGCTTTTCAACTCACGGGGAAGCACTGCAAACTCTTGCGGGTTGGGGTTTTCCTGTAAATAAAAACATTGAACAGACCCGTGATATTAACGCCGGCATTAAATATTTCGAACGCATCGGCATTATGCGCGAAAGCCTGCCTTACGAAATCGATGGCATAGTCTTGAAAGTTGACGATCTGGCTTTACAAAAAAAATTAGGTAATGTCTCACGCAATCCCCGCTGGGCACTGGCCTGCAAATTTCCTGCGGCACAGGCAACTACGGTTGTTAAAGAAATTCTTGTCGGCGTTGGGCGCATGGGCACGTTAACACCTGTTGCCATAATGGAACCTGTTAATGTCGGCGGCGTCATGGTCAGCCGCGCCACATTACATAATGAAGATGAAGTTATCAAAAAGGATGTTCGCGTTGGCGACACTGTTATTATTCAACGCGCCGGCGACGTTATTCCTGAAGTCGTCAGGGTAATTCCGGAAAAGAGAACGGGTAATGAGAAGAAATTTAAAATGCCTGCCAAATGCCCCGAATGCGGTTCGGAAATCGTCCACTTTGAAGGAGAAGTTGCGCACCGCTGTGTTAACATTTCCTGCCCGGCGCAGTTAAAAGAACATATCCGTCATTTCGCATCACGCGGAGCGATTGATATTGAAGGCCTGGGAGAAAAAGTCTCCGCTCAGCTTTTCGATGCCCGGTTGATTGCCGATCCGGCCGATCTTTATTTTTTAAAAAAAGAACAACTAGTCGCTCTTGACCGGCAGGCGGAAAAATCGGCTCAGAATTTAATTGAAGCCATCGGAAAATCCAAAAATCCTCCTCTGGATAAATTCATCTACGCTCTGGGTATAAGACACGTGGGAGAACGCACCGCCAAACTTCTGGCCGCGCGTTTCGGCAGCATGGAAAATCTCGTTGCGGCAAAACAGGAGGATTTGACGGCTATAAATGAAATCGGTCCGGAAATAGCCGCGAGTATCGTGGAATTTTTCCACGAGCGCAAAAACATTGATGTCATGAATAAATTCAGCAAAGCCGGTATAAAACCGCAAAAGAAAGAAATAGATAACAATGCCCCCTTGCAAGGCAAGTCATTTGTTTTTACAGGATCAATGGAAAGCATGGGAAGAAACGATGCCAAGAGCATTGTTGAAAATCTTGGTGGCTCAATCCATTCCAGCGTAACTAAGAAAACTACTTATGTCGTTGCTGGAAGCGACCCCGGTTCCAAGCTGGACAAAGCGAAATCTTCAGGAGTTAAAATTATCAGCGAGGAAGAATTCCTGAAACTAATCGGCAGATAAATTAGGAATTCATGTCATTTCGATGCGAAGCGAGAAATCTTGTTATACGATATGATGGCAATTAATTTATGAAACGTGTTCACGTATATATAAGCGGCAGAGTGCAGGGAGTATTCTTCCGCGCGGTAACACAACAAACAGCCAAGGGTTTCAACCTTACCGGCTGGGTGCGCAATATTGCCAACGGCCGCGTCGAAGCGGTTTTTGAAGGCAATAATGAAAACATAGATAAAATACTGGATTGGTGTCATATTGGCCCACCCTCGGCCAGAGTTGAAAAAGTTATGACTGTGGAAGAACCCTTTACCGGCGAATTCATGGATTTCCATATTAAGTAAGGCAACATATTTATGGAAGAATATCTTCGCAACATAGTGGAACTGAGTCTGGGCAGCACACCGGAAGAGTTGCTGAAAGCCTCCCTGGAAATGTGCATTAAGCTTACCGGCGCGACAGGCGGCTCGATTCTCGGTGAGGAAGGTGTGCATCTGCAATTCCTGTTCTCCGATGTTGCCGAACTCATCGGTGTTCGGGTGCCCTTCGACAGTATTGCCGGAGTTACAGTCAACGCAAGCAAAGTAGTTTATACCTATGCGCCCACTGACAAACGGCATTTCGATGGCGTGGATGCTCAGATTAAACATAAGACAAAGTACCTGTTAAGTATTCCTATCCAATCCATCCTCAAATCCACAGGAGGCGACCATGTGGCAAACAACACCGGCGCCCTGCAACTGCTGTTCGAGCACAACATTTTCCCGGAAATCGATGTAGAACGTGGCGCGCAGGAATTTTCATTAACATCTTTTAAAGAGAACATGCCTTTCATGGACCGCCTGAATGGTGTATTATGGATTCTGCCAATTGTTGCTTTTGGGATGGAGGTGACGAGACTGCGTCAAACTTCATACCAGGCAATACACGAACTCAAAAACAAACTTATATCAGGATGGTCATGGATTAAATATCTCAAGGAAGATATTCGCCAAAAAACCCCTGCTATTCTTGACGATGAGAACATCAAGCAGGACTTTGAACTATCGGAAAGTGCCATCAAGGAAGGCGCCAACCTTGCCAGGATGTATCTTGAGTTTACAAATATATACAGCCCTGATTTCACTCCGGTGAATGTCAACGATGCGCTGGTTGATACTGCCGAATCGGTGAAAGCTCTGGCTGTTCAACTCAAAGCTTCTGATTTTATCGTAGAGCTTGACCTTGATAAGAAAATCGGATTAAGAAATTTTGATGCGTCGCAACTGAAAATGGCATTTTTCAACCTGTGCAAGAATGGAGTTGAAGCGCTTGTTGAACACAATGTGTCAAAACCCCGTATCAGAATTTCATCGGCGGAGCAAAACGGGCATGTTGTTCTGGTAATCAGTGATAATGGTCCAGGTATGCCGCCGGAAATAGCTAATAATCTTTTTGCGGCGTTCAAAACGAAAAAAGAAGGCGGCTCCGGTCTCGGATTAACAATCACAAAGAAAATTATTGACGTGCACGGCGGAACGATAAAATGTGATATAGACAACAACGGAACAACGTTCACTATTATACTTTAGCATAAAGGAGGTTCATCATGATAGATAATCCTATCGATATCACATCTTCTGAAAAAGACGATTATTCGAAACTTCTGGAATCCATTAAACGTAACATGGATCCGAAAAAAAACACGGTCTTGATTGTGGATGATGAGAAGGGTATCAGAATGAAGATCGCCCGGGATGTCAAAGCGTTTGATCCGTCCGTTGTTATTTTCGAAGCAACCAACGGTTCCGAAGCGTTGGAGACGCTGGCTTTCATACGTTCCAAATATCTTCGGGACCCAATCCTGATCGTGCTGGATCTGAACATGCCTGTAATGGATGGCTGGGAAGTGATTAACAGGCTCAAAAAAGAATACGAAAGCAAAGGGAAAAACGCCGGCATCCCCCTATTAGTTCTTTCATCAACAAGTGGCGAAAAGAGCCGTTTTTTGAGCAAAAAAAGCGTTCACGAAGGCAAATCCGGCTACACTCCACTTGTGAGTATCGCCAAAGAAACCTGCGTCGATAAAAGTCATTACGATGCGGTTGGCGAAAAAGGTTTTCTGGCGTGGATAGATATATTCATGGGGAAAGGGTAATCTTTCAAAATAATAACTATCTTGACATTTATTTATATATAAATTAAACTAGTCGCTATCTGGTCTAAAGTAAGGAGTATGGCATGCAAACAGTAGGCGCATATGAAGCAAAAACATCTCTTTCCAAGCTTCTGGAACGAGTAAATAAGGGAGAAAAAATAAGTATTACAAAACATGGGGTAACTGTAGCTATTTTACAACCTCCCGCAACTTCAAAGAAGTTGCATCCCCGGCAAGCTATAGCAGCATTACGCGTCTTTCGTGAAAAACATGATCTTAAAGGCGTTTCCTTGCGGGAAATGATCGAGGAAGGCAGGCGTTAAATAATGCAAGATTTTGTTATTGATAATTCAGTGGTAATGTCCTGGTGCTTTAAAGACGAAACAAGTAAATATACCGATACCGTGCTTGATTATCTCGAAAACACTACAGCTTATGTTCCGGCTATCTGGCCGTTAGAAGTCAGCAATGTGTTACTGGTTGCTGAACGTAGAAAACGTCTCAATCAGGCGGACAGTTCCCGCTTTATTTCTCTTCTTTTTGAACTGCCGATTATCGTGGAACCGGAATCACCGGAAAGAATGTTAAGTGAAATATTAGCCCTTGCCCGTGAATACAAACTATCCAGCTATGACGCCTCTTATTTAGACCTTGCCATGCGCAAAGGATTACCCATTGCCACAACGGACAAGCATATTATGTCAGCGGCAAGAAAAAGTCATGTGCCAATATTAAGGTGAACCGAAACTTTTCCAGTATTGGCTGCCAAATAGGCAGTGGCGTGAGTCGAAAATACTCTGACTGCTGAGGAACATTATACCGATATCTCCAGATCGTCCAGAACCGCCGTGAAGGAGCCAAGACCATCCAGCGGGTGGTCGCCACCATCGGCCGGATGGACCAGATCCAAGATAAGGGCGAGATTGAAAATTTAGTGCGCTCCCTTTCCCGATATTCGGAGAAGGTTCTTCTGGTCCTCTCCGGGAAGAGCGACATCCGGGCGGATGCGAAGAAGATCGGTCCGGCGCTGATCTGTGAGCGACTCTGGAAGGAGCTGGGGATCGGCAAGATCCTCCGCCGGCTTTTGTCGGAAAGGAAGTTCGGGTTCGATGTGGAGCGGGCGATCTTCCTGACCGTTTTGCATCGCTTTTCGTTTCCGGTTCGGATCGTTCCTGTGACCGCTGGCATCGGGATTACGTGATTGACGGCAGCGACGCCCTGTCCCTGTATCATCTTTACCGGGCGATGGCATGATGCAATCCATGGTGTCAAAGAGCAATCTGTGGTGCCAGGAACTTTTTCAAGGAACCCATCTATTTAAAATAGCTAAACTATTTTTGGGCAACTGTAGAAGATCAGTGTTACTTATTTAATTTTTTGCCCTTGCTCTTGCTCTTACCCTTACCTTAATAGCTTCTTTTATAGCTTCCGCAAAACCCTGCATAGAATTAACAATTGTCGTATCATCGACACAGTAAGCAATGCGGAAGTAACCTGGCCCGCCAAAACCGCTTCCGGGCACAACAAGAATATTTTTCTTCAAAAGCATTTTGACAAATTCCACGTCATCGGGAATCGGGCTTTTTACAAATAAATAAAAAGCTCCCTGCGGTTTTGCAAATTTGTACCCTGCCTTAGCCAAATCTGCACAGAGAAGATCACGCTTCTTCTGATAAACTTTTACATCAACGGACACATGTTGAAGTCTGGCAACAATTCGCTGCATCAGAGCCGGCGCATGCACAAAGCCCATAATTCTCGTGCATAGAATCAGAGCGTTGATTAAATTGTCCGCTTCATGAATTTTCGGATTGACGGCAATATAGCCAATCCGCTCGCCCGGTAAAGATAAAGTTTTGGAATAAGAATAGGCCACTATGCTATTGGGATATGCCTTCAGTACACTGGGCACGGTGACACCGTCAAATACTATTTCCGCATACGGTTCATCAGAGATAAGATAGATCGCCTTGTTGTATGCCCTGCCCTTTTCTTTCAACAGTCTGGCTAAATCCGTGATATTTTTTTTGCTGTAAACCTTACCGGTCGGATTATTGGGCGAATTAATGATAATCGCTTTTGTTTTTCTGTTAATCGCCTTGGAAATAGCGGCGATATCCAAAGAAAAATCAGTTTTGGTTTGGGCATACTTGACGACGCCACTGTAATTTTCAATGTAAAAAGGATATTCAACAAAGAAAGGGTTAAGAACAATCACTTCATCACCGGGATCAAGGAGTGCCTTAAAAATGACGTTCAGTGCTCCTCCGGCGCCGCAGGACATCACAATATGATCTGCTGACATCTTCAACCCGGTTGTCCTGTTGATTTTGCCGGCAATAGCCTGTCTTGTCTCTGGATATCCGGCATTCGGCGTATAACCGTGTTTCAAGGGGATAATTGCATGGGCCAGGTTAATCAGCTCGGATTTAAATTCATCCGGTTGATCCACGTTGGGATTCCCCAGGCTGAAATCATAAACCTTTTCCGCACCATATTTCTTTTTAAGAAGAATTCCTTCTTCAAACATCTTGCGGATCATAGATGATTGAGACATTGATGATTTGATTTTTTTAGCAATAGTCATATTTATAAAATCCCATTCGGTAATTATTACTCAATCATTTTTTCTTTCGTCTTATTATAAGAAATATTCCCA
>JQOA01000235.1 GCA_000753945.1 Smithella sp. D17
AACAATAAAAATGCTGGGTGCTGAAGGCCAGATTCAAAGGGCATGGGAAGAAGCTGTCAGCTACATCTCGAAATGGGGTAACAAGTCGCGAATAATTTCGTCTTCCGTCCAGGATGTTACTTATTTCGTGTCGAACCTCATGACAGTGGCTGTAGTCGTTGGAGGTGTCTACATGATCACCGCGGGCAATCTTACTTCAGGCGGCCTTGTAGCTTTGGTCATCCTCTCCAGGCAGGTAATCGCCCCCATGGCGCAGGTTGTAAATCTGGCAACACGATATCATCATGCCAAGGAAGCTTTGAAAACACTCGATGAAATCATGAAACTTCCGGTGGAGAGGCCTGCCGGCAAAACATTTTTACCCAGGAAACGTTTTAACGGCGTCATCGGCGTGAAGAACCTCACATTTTCCTACCCCGGTCAGACCACAAATGTCCTGAACAACATTACCCTGGAAATTGCCGCAGGCGAGAAAGTCGGTATTATCGGACCTGTGGGTTCAGGTAAAACCACTCTGGGGAAACTGATGCTTGGTTTATATGAACCCATCAGCGGCATGGTAACGATGGACGGCACCGACATACGGCAGATCGATCCGGCGGAATTGCGCCACTTCCTGGGTTATGTTCCCCAGGACATCACCCTTTTCCGGGGAACCGTGTGGGACAATATCACGATGGGTGCGCATGATGTTGACGACCAGAATGTCATCCATGCGGCGGAAATATCCGGCGTAGGTGATTTCGTAAAGAAACATCCCTCCGGATTCGACATGAAAGTGGAGGAATTCGGCCGTGGGCTTTCCGGCGGTCAGCGGCAGAGCGTAGCCATTTCCCGCGCCCTTTTGCTCGATCCGCCCGTATTGGTGCTCGATGAGCCAACCAGTAATATGGATAACCGGTCGGAAATCAGGTTAAAAGGCTACCTGGCGAAGACCGTGAAAGAAAAAACAGTCGTATTGATTACCCATCGGGCATCGCTTCTGGATATGGTAAATCGCCTGATAGTTATTGATAATGGATCTATTATTGCTGACGGCCCGAAAGAATTCGTCCTGGAAGCAATGAAAAAAGGACAGATTCATTTTTAGACGGGAGAGCCCAGTTTGAAGAAATTTATAAAGGATTTCAGAAATAACCAATTCTTCCAGTTATTACGGAATAATCTACCTGAAAAGGAAGAGCCTGATTTGAAAAATGGTTCCAAATTCAACCGATTATTCCGGAGGCTACCGGAAGAGGATGTTGATTTCGCCACCGATATCCGTGCGACCATCCTTTCCCAGACCCCCCAAGGCGGAAGACTGATCATTTGGGCAACCCTTATCCTGTTGGTTATTTTTTTAATTTGGGCATCCTTCTCGGAGTTGGAAGAGGTCACCCGGGGAGAAGGTAAAGTTGTCCCGTCGAGCCATATTCAGGTCATACAGAACCTGGAAGGGGGGATCATTTCCGAAATTCTCGTGAATGTGGGGGATACCGTCAAAAAGGATCAATTGCTCCTGCGGATGGATGAAACACGATTTTCTTCATCTTTTGAAGAGAACCGGGCCAAGTATCTTTCCAACAAGGCAAAATCGGCCCGCCTGAAAGCCGAATCAACCGGGACCGCCCTGATCATTCCCGCTGATGTCGAGAAGGAAAGGCCGGATATTGCCGCCCGGGAGCGCCAATTGTATAATTCCCGGAGGATGGAGCTGGGTTCGAGTTCTGAAATTAAGCGCCAGCAGGTTAATCAGCGCAGTCAGGAATTAAAGGAATTAGAGTCAAAGCTTGTTGAACTAAACAGGACTTACACGCTCCTGCAAAAAGAAATCAGTATGATTAAGCCTCTGGTAGGAAAGGGAGCCGCTTCCGATGTGGAAGTCCTCCAACTTGAGCGTCAGGCAAGCCAAATGCAAGGAGAGATCGATCGCATCCGTCATGCAATCCCCGGGGCCCAGGCAAAACTCAGAGAAAGCCAGGTTGCTGTAAATGAACTGAACCTGAATTACCGGAACAAAGCAAATGCGGAATCCAATGAAGTTCTCCGGGAGGTTGATGAAAGCGCCAGTTCTTCTCTTGCCTTGAAGGACAGACTGGATAGAACATCCGTACGCTCTCCTGTCGACGGCATAGTGAACCGTGTGATGGTCAAGACCGTGGGAGGTGTTGTCCAACCGGGAATGGATCTGGTCGAAATCGTACCTATGCATGGTAATCTGGTAGTCGAAGCGAAAATCAAGCCGGCCGACATTGCCTTTCTCCGGCCGGGCCAGAAAGCCACGATAAAATTCACTGCTTATGATTATACAATTTATGGTTCTCTTAAAGCGGAACTGGAACATGTCAGCGCTGACAGTGTTACTGATGAAAAGGGAAATAGTTTTTTTCTTGTCAGATTAAAGACTGATAAAAGTTATTTGGGTACTATGAAGCATCCTCTGCCCATAATGCCGGGCATGGTTACAACAGTGGACATTCTCACCGGCAAGAAAACAGTCCTCTCTTATATACTGAAACCTGTCCTGAAAGCGCGATCAATGGCTTTGAGAGAACGTTAAAAGAATAAATGTTATTTTATTTTTATTGTCTTGTGTTGATGCTTGTAAGGATTTAATAGTATGGCTATTCTGTTAAGCAGTTCTAATAGCACGGTTGTCAATAGGTGGGCTGACCTTTTGAAAGGACATTTCGAAACCGAAAAGACCTATTCCTTAGGTGAATTGAAAAAACTGTGCGCCTCAAAAAAATTCGATGCAATTCTCCTGCATCGAATGCTCATCGACATACCCGCCTTTTCCGGATTACTCAGCCTATCGCCCGCAACCAGGTTTTTTCTTCTCTCGGACCGCCCGGATGAAGAGGAAGCCCTGACATTTCTAAAAATGGGAATTGTGGGATACGGGAATACTTATATATCATCGCCACGACTGATTGAAGCCTTACGGGTTGTTACTAACGGAGGGGTGTGGCTGGGACAAAAGGTCATCCAACGGCTGATCATGGACACTTCGGTGAAAGCAAAAGGCGATGACGGAAAAAACATTTCCGCTTCTTTGTTAACAACGTTGACAAGAGCGGAACGTAATATCGCCGAACTTGTCGCCTGCGGAAACTCAAACCTGGAGATCGCGGCTGATCTCGATATAACAGAAAGGACTGTCAAAGCCCACCTGACATCCATCTATGCAAAAACAAAAACCGGCAACAGGCTTAACCTTGCCCTTTTGATTAACCTGGGGAAAAGTCCTCAGGGCTGAAATTTCGATATTTCTACAATAAGGATCTGAAAAATCGGGTATAAAATCTTCTTGTATTTGTTCGAGAAAAAAAGCCGCAAAAGAGTTTATCTTTCGCGGCTTTTTTATTAAAGCTTATTTGTCCGTTTATGAATGATTTATATCCACCGCCCCGAGCAATGAATCAAGTTGGTGAATAGAACCTAAATCTGAATAATGGATATTATCGAACGTCACAGTCGCTACCAGATGTCCGGCAGAGTGATCCGAACCATTATCATAAATATCCAAAACCGCTTTACCATTAGCGTTCTGTTCTACGCCAAGGTAGGTTTTCGCTACTGCGTCGTCAGTAACCTTAACTATAGAAGAAATATCGACTTTATCCAACTGGCCTTTATTGTAATCCTGAATAGTGTCATGCCCGCCTTTTGAAATAACAAAAGTATCGGCTCCCAACCCACCGTTGAGTATGTTATTGCCAGTTCCACCGCTGAGGAGATCATTGCCTTCACCGCCATTAATAACGTCATTGCCCTCCTGACCGTAAATAATGTCATTACCGGCACCGCCGTCGATAGTATCATTACCGCCGGTACGCCCGCTTTCCGTGGCTAGCGTTGAGTGATTCGCTTTGATGTAATCCGTAATTTGCTGTTCAGTCCAGCCAAGCTTTTCAAACACTTCCCAACCGGCGCCGTCTGCAGTCGTCAGACTCGGATTAGCGTCCGCAAGAGCATCCGTATGAACCGAATCACCGAAAATAACATCGTCTCCATCTCCACTGGCAAGATGATCGTCACCGGCTCCAAGGAGCGTATATTCCAACGATCCGTGTTGTAAAGCAGCGGACAATTCTTCAGCAGTATGGACAATTTCCACTTGACCCACCGGCCCTGTTACTGTCCCATTCCAAAAACTTACGCTGCCCGTCTCGGTAGTAACATCGGTATTATCGAAGAATTTCAGATAATTCTCGTTAACCTCTGAGCCTATACCGATAGCCTCCACATGGGTGATCGGTGACAATAGAGCAAACGCCTCCACCGAGTTTAACATTGTGTAATAGTCTGTCACTTTTCCTGGTCCTGCTACGTTACCGTAAGAATTAATGTAATATGTCGGGTTACCGTCCGTCAGGAAGAAGGTAATATTTTCATAACCATTGGTCTGCGAACTTAACCACGCGTTGGACGCGTTAAAGCCAGCTTCATAATTCGTGGCACCTTCCGCTACCATATTATCTATCGCTGTATATATGGCACTTAAATTGGCACTTGTAATATTAGACCAACTGGTATTCGCAACCACGTTACTGTCAAAATCGATAATCTGCAGATTGATTGTACCGTCATGACCAACCAGTTGATCGGCAAGATTCTTCAGGGCAGCCTGAGCCAACTCCATGCGAGTATATCCCGCTGTGCCTGAATCTTTATCCATACTGCCGGAGCTGTCCACAATCAACGAAATATTGTAATTTTGACCGGGTTGGACAATATTATTTGCGCCACCTATATCGCCGACCAGAACATCGTTTCCACCGCCGCCCGTTATTGGTCCATCTAATGGACTGTAATGATCTATATGATGGTCAATAGTCTGACCAGTCACATCATCGGCATTTGTACCAACAACGAGCATATCATGCACCGGCAGGTTGACTGTTAAATTGGCCGTGGCCGTATCGCCGTCGGCATCCATAATTGTATAGGTAAAGACCTCGTTTGCTACTAACGGCGTACCCGTCGGGGCGGTGTAGGTGTACGCTCCTGTTGAGAAATTAACCGCTAAAGTGCCACCCTCGTGTGTTGCGATAGTGAGAGTCGTCGTGGTGGAGTTGTAACCACCGGAGGAAGTATTGTAAACCTCGTCAATCCCGTCACCATTTGCGTCATGGGCGATGGAGACGATGTGCAGGGCACCCGGACCATCAGCCCCGAAGGATGCGTCAACAGTACCCACCACAGGTAGTATATAATGATCCGCATCAGCCGTTAATGTAGCATTCAGATTGAATGTATTCGCCGCACTCTCATCTGTATATACCTGAGTAACAGTGTTGCCACTGGCATCCTGGAAACCGATTGTTAACGTGTATGTGAAATCTCCAACCTTCACATCCACTACATTTGTGCCGTTGACGATTGTTACAATATCGTCCGGATTCGCACCATCGTTGGGTGTTTCATTGTGCTGAAAGTGAACTGTCTTATCGACATGTACAGTTTGACCATCGATCACAACATCAAAGGTCACTTTAAGGTAAGCATCTGTAATTGAAGAGCCGCTCGGAATCGGGAAGTTGTTATGCGTAAATGTGCCCAATGTAAATGTTTCGCCTACATTAACAGTAGCCAAAGCATTGTTATCATTGTACACGTAGCTGGAGCTATTGCTATTGTCACCCCACGCAATTTTCTCAAAGTAAGTATCGGCGTCGGTGCTGGTTTTAGTGTCTACGTTAATATCAAACGGTGCAACCCAGCCCGCTGCTAAAGCACTGATGTGAGCCGTGGTTGCTGAATCATGCACCACAACGGTCACGCTTTGATCGTTCGCCGTCGGCATGTCGTCGTTGAAGGTGATATTCAGCGTGCCCGTTGCCGTGTCGCCGTCGGCGTCCGTCACCGTGTAGTTAAGCGCTGCTGTTGCGTTGTTTTCCGTATTGTCGCCGACCTGACCGTCCAGTGTTCCATGAAGGACGTTGTCCAGCAACGTTACCTTGTAGGCGCCCGTCGCCGGATCTGTCACTTCCACCGTAAACAACGCTCCTCGCGGACCTGTCGCGGTAAGTGTGCTGCCGGTCCAACTGTACGTAACCGTCTCCTGACCCACTATGCCAGTGAGACCGTTCATCGAGGCAAAGCCGATTGATCCCGGTCCATTAAGTACGAAGTCGTGTGTTAAAATACCTGTAAAGGTCGCTTCGTTAGAATCGGGATCAGGTGTCACCACGATATCGCCCGTACCACCCGAAATTCCGCCGCTCAAACCTTCGTCGTCCACCGTGGCATAAATGATACCTGCTGTGGGATCTGTATCGTCGTTGTCCAGGATCGTGCCGACACCCTGAGTGTCGGAAATCGTTGCTGCCGCGGCGTTGCTCAAGTTGACATTGAAGGTTTCAGTCAACTCGTAAACCGAGTCGTCGGCGATGTTCAACGTGATGGTCTTTGTGGTTTCTCCCGCGGCAAAGGTCAGCGTGCCGGCCAGCAGGTCGCTCGCCGTGTAGTCGCCGGGCGTCACGGCCGTGTTCGGAGCCACACTATAATCCACCGAAGAGGCCTGATCCGTCAGACCCGTCTTGGTCACCGTGAAGGTGATCGTGCTATCCGTGCCTTCCGTGACGGTTACATCATTGATCGAGAAGGCCGGCACAGCGTCGTTGTCGGCAATATTGCCGATACCGCTGCCGTCAACAATCGTGACGCCAGTCGAAGGAGTCCCCAGTTGTACCGTGAACGCCTCGGGATTCTCGAAGACCGTGTCATTGAGCACGGGAACGGTCACAGTTGCTGTGGTCTCGCCTGCCAGGAAGGTGATCGTGCCGCTGGTGGCAATGTAGTCGGTTCCGGCGACTGCAGTGCCATCCGCCGTAGTGTAATTAACCGTTGTATCGTGATTCGTCGCCTCTGATAATGACACCGTGAAGGTGATGACGTTGCCGCCCTGACCCTCGCTCTGCGGATCCGGCAAGCCATCAGAAATTGATACCGTGATTGGCTGATCCAAATTAGGATCATAATTCGTCGAAACTCCGGTTCCCCATGTTATCCCCCTTGTTTCAGCTCCGCTTTCCGGTGTTACTTCTGACCAGTCAGGGGTTACAACAAAGACGGGATGGCCTCCGCCTGCGTTTGCTTCTGCACCGGCGGCTGTCGCATCCAATTCCAATGGCTGATCACCCGCCAGCAGCGCTTTCTGTATTGCTTCCTGTTCAGCAGAGGCTTCCGCAGCAACACCCTTTGAAACAACCCCGTACACATCCTCATCAATGACCATATCAGACACTCTGCCGAGATCTAATTGAGTAGAAGGAGATGTATTAAAAACAATAGATACGCTTCCATCACCTCCGGTAATGATGCGGTCGTCTGCAAAAACCGGGCTGTTTATTTTAAGCATCCGTACTGTACCATCAGGCGATATCGCCTTTACGTTCCCGTATAGAATAGCAACTTTTCCTGTTACCTGATGTCCCATTTCGCTCGTTACCGGCTTTTTAATCTCGGCCATGATTTATTCTCCTTAATTATATGATAATATTTAGTTCCATTTTTTAATGAATTACTGATGTTATATTACTCATTTTTATTTATCCGTCTATTGTACCTTGGTACAGTCTTTCTGAAATATTTTATCTAACTGAACTTGTTAATATTTGACTACTCTCTGTTTGTTTCTCATTATTCCATATGCCGGTATGCATAAAAATCAATTGCCTTGACAGGACATATAATCTATGATTATAAAAACTTACGAATAATCCGTAATAATTTCGTTTTTCCAAATAAATGGAGTCAAAATAAGCTGCTCTCGTTACTTTTTAAAAGGGATCACGAATCTTGGCGTCTCTTGAATCCACCGTAAATTCCAATAAAATCAAAATCATACTGTTTGGAGTTGTTGTTTTCGCAGGACTGGTTGTGACGGGCCTGGTCTTTACGGGAGAAAAATTTCATATCGACCAGAAGGTCCTTCAAAAAGCACAGGAAAAATACGGTCAGGAAGCACGGATGCGTCTCGTTTCCTGGGAAGACATTTTAAAGAATGAGGGCGGAACTGACAGGGAAAAACTGGAAAAAATAAATTCTTTTTTCAATAAAAAAATTGTTTTCGTACATGATACAGATCTTTACGGAACTAAAGATTACTGGGCAACTCCGGTAGAATTTCTATCCAGGGGCGCTGGAGATTGTGAGGATTATGCCATTGCCAAATATTTCAGCCTTAAATTGATGGGAGTGCCCGAAGAAAAGCTGAGAATAGCCTATGTCAAGGCGCTACAATACAATATTTTTCACATGGTTATGCTGTACTACAGCAACCCGGGAGCCGAACCTTTAATCCTCGACAGTCTTGTTGATTCCATCAATCCGGCATCGCAACGACGGGATCTCCTACCCATATTTACTTTCAACGGTGCGGGACTATGGCTGGCTCACGACCGCGGACAGGGGAAATTAGCCGGTAAAAGCAGCAGGCTTGCGGCATGGAATGATCTTCTGCAAAGAATGGCAGGAACTGGAATTTAATTTAACAGGAGGCTTTAAATGACTCTTTACAGGCAATTAGTTATTTTTACTGTATTATTGTTTTTAATTCTTTTCACGGGAACATGGTTCGCCAAGCTTGAGAGCACACGATCATTCCTGACAAACCAGCTTGAATCCCATGCTCAGGATACGGCAAGTTCTCTCGGCCTTGCCGTCTCGCAATACCCGGACGACATGGTCAGTGTGGAAACCATTATTAACGCCATTTTCGACAGGGGATATTACGAAACGATCAGATTTATTGACCCTAACGGAAAGATCTTATTAGAAAGAAATCTGAAGGTAGTCATTGAAGGAGTCCCTTCATGGTTCATCAAGCTGGTGCCGTTAAAAGTATCCGAGGCCAATGCCTATGTCACAGCCGGCTGGCGCCAGGCGGGAACAATTTATGTCAAAAGCCATGCCGGATATGCTTACAACAGTCTATGGCAGGATATTAAACATACAACCTTACTTTTTGCGCTGTGCGGAATTTTTATATTGATCGCGGGCGGCTTTGGATTACGTATGCTCCTGCGTCCCCTGGTCCTCGTTGAACAGCAGGCAGATGCTTTATGCCGAAAGGAATACGAGATCCAGACAAAGATACCAAGAACAAGAGAACTGCGGCGCATTGTTTTTGTGATGAACCGCATGACGGAAAAAGTGAAAGAAATGTTTTCCGAACAGGTTATACAAGCCGAAGGACTCCGTCAGCGTGCTTATAACGATTCACTAACGGGCATTGGCAATCGCCGCTATTTCGAAAGCCAGGTTACCGCCTGTCTTGATAACAAAGACAGCGACATGAAAGGAATTTTATTGCTGATCCGCATTAATGGATTGGAAATACTCAATAAACAAAGAGGTTTTCTTGTTGCTGACGAATTGTTGAAGAGGGTTGCGGCATTAATGCAGGAGATTGCGGCAAAGCTTGCGGGTTCAGTTCTGGCGCGGCTTTCCGGAAGCGATTTTGTTTTGTTTCTGCCTGATTATCCGCCATCCGAAGCAGCCCGGCTTTCCGGCGAAGTGGCTAACACGCTCAGCTCCCTGGCTGCTGCGGATATAACAGCTACGGAAAATGTTTCTAATGTTGGAACCTGCGCCTATGACCGGTCCGTTACCCTTGGCCAACTTCTTGCGGAAGCTGATCTGGCGCTGGCCGCTGCCACACAAACCGGGGCTAATGCCTGGCACGTCCGCACGGTTATGGAAAGCGCCGGGAAGGCTCCCTTCGGTCAGCAGCAGTGGAAGGAAGCGTTGGAAAAAGTACTTAAAGACAGACGAATAGTCCTGTATTCCCAACCTGTGGTAAAAGCTGCGGACAGAAACATCATACTTCATCAGGAGATTTTTTCCCGAATAATTCTTGAAGGAAGCGAAATCATTAATGCCAGTGTATTTATACCCATTGCCGAGCGCTTAAAACTTATTTCTGCTCTTGATCGCCTGATTATAGAGGAGGTTATGAAACTTGACCGCAAGGAGCTTGGCGCTGATGATATCGCAGTCAATTTATCGCCATCTTCGTTGCAGGATGAATCTTTTGTTCAGTGGATACAGAATACTTTGGTGAATTTACCCGAAAACGCGCCTAAAATAATTTTTGAGTTTGGAGAATTCGGTGCAGTACAAAATGAAAATATTTTAAAGTCTTTCACTGCTGTTATTCGTGCGTGCGGCCATAAACTGGGGTTGGACCATTATGGTCAAAGTTGCGGGAACCTGAAATATCTTCAATCCCTGCGTCCTGATTACGTAAAGATTGACCGGGCATACACGGGTGAATTGAAAGATGAAGACAGTGACAGCCGTTTTTTCATCAGCTCCATTTGCAGCGTCGCTCATAGTATTGATGTAATAGTCATAGCTGAAGGCGTCGAGACAGAAAAGCAATGGCAGCTCCTGCGAGAACTTAATATTGATGCTATTCAGGGATACATTATAGACAGCTCAAAACCGATTAAAAAAGGTTAAGGATTGAAACTTATCTGGAATCACGGGTATAAACCCCCAAGCAAGCTTTGGAAACAGATTCCGCAACAAACTGCGGGGTTACACCTGCCATGTTTCAATAGGGGAATTCATCATTGATGGTTAATGTTTACAGTTTACATGCCCCGCAAATAAAAAAAACCCGTGACGGAATTGCCACGGGTTTTTTTATTCTAATAACTAATACTTACTTTTTGATAATGTAATCTACTGCCGCTTCTACACGCCTGTTTTTCTGACGCCCTTCTTTTGTTTTATTGGAGTCGATTGGTTTTTCCGCACCGAAGCCAATTGCGGTCAGGCGCTTGGCGTCAATACCTGATTTTTCTACCAGGTATTTCTTTACAGAATTAGCCCGTCGCTGGGAAAGTTTTTTATTGTAGTCCGGATCTTTGGATCTATTAATGTTATCGGTATGTCCTTCGATTGTTACGTTTAAATCCTCATATTTCTTCATAACATCAGCCAGCGCATCAATATCCTTAGAATATTTTCCCTTGATGGCGGATTTGTCGAAATCAAACAATACGTTGAGGGTCGTTCTTCCTTTCTCCACAATCTCCAGGATAGGACAACCATCCTTATCCACCTTCACACCGGCAGGAGTGTCGGGACACTTGTCCCGGCAGTCAATAACTCCGTCCTTGTCGGAATCCTTGGGACAGCCATTCTCATCAACAGCACAGCCCTCAGGCGTATCCGGACACTTATCGCAACCATCGCATACACCATCCTTGTCGGAATCAGTGGGGCAACCGTTCTCATCGACAATACAGCAAGAGGGGGTATCGGGGCACTTATCGCAACCATCGCATACACCATCCTTGTCGGAATCAGTGGGACAACCATCTATGTCGACGATGCAACACGAAGGTACATTGGAACACTTCTTAACAACGGGCGCCGGTTCTGGCGGAGGTGGAGGCGGGGGCGGAACAGGCTGCACACCACCGAAGTGGTAATTCAGGCCAAGAGTAAGAATGTGGTCTGCAATAGTAGCGTCCACATCATTAATGTCGTATTTGCTCATGACGTAGCGGTATCCAAAATCGACCGACAGACGGGGAATGATTTCCAAATTAATTCCGGCCAGTCCCTGCCACGCGAAAGCATTAGCAGATTCATCCACAAAACCTGGAGCTGTCCCTGCAATTTCTCCCCATGACCAGCCAGCTCCTGCTCCAATATAGGGTCTAATCATTCCATATGGATACCTTAATATAAGGTTGGCCATTACGTTACTTGCTTTATAGTGCTCTTGCTTCAAGGGCTCATAGAAATCCTGATCTGCCAGATAAGTATATTCTAATTCGGCAGCTACCCATTTGAACGGAAAAATATAACCGGCTTTGGCACCGGCAGCCCAGCTATTATCAAGATCAATTTTTTGTGTCTCTCCTTTTTCTGTATCCACTTCGAGTTCATCGGGTATGACCCAGCCTCCGAAAACACCAATATAAAACGGATGATAAATTTCTACCGGTTCTTTAGTGGAATTTATTGGTTCTGCCGCTGATAAAAATGATGAAAAGGTTAAAAGAAAAAAAGCTGCTAACATTAACACTACAAAAGGGTGAGAATATCTCTTCACAAGCAATCCTCCTTTCAAGGAATTTTTTTAATTATTGAACATGTTAGCCTTTTATATTATAGAAAATTAAAAGTAAAGAGTAATTTTATAAAATTTTTAACCCATAATATTTGTAAAACTTAGACTTTTTCAATATAATACAAAAATATAATTGAGCCTGCATATCCTCAAGAATTGAAAGATTCTCAAGCCAAGCCGGATGAAAGGTAAACAGCATTATAAATAATCGTTTTTATTGATGACATGAACGGAAGTTGCCTTGAAGGAAGCGACTGCTGTAGCCCCTTGAGTTATGCCTAAATCTTCGCAGGAAGTTATTGTAACGTACGCGACCAGAGGAAATCCACAGTCGAGAATAAGTTTATTAAAAAATCCCTGGCGGATAATTTTGGTTACTTTTGCTTCAAAGATATTGCGCGCGCTGCTTTTACCCGACGTTTGACTTAATACGGTAACATTCTCCGGCCTCAAACAGCAGTAAACCTTTTGTCCGATGGAACAATCGCCTATTGCTTCAATTTCTTTTCCATTAACCGAAACAACAATATTGCCTGCTGAACAACTTTTAACAACTCCTTCCAGTATTGTTTCGGTTCCGACAAAATTAGCCACAAACTCCGAATCCGGCTGATTAAATATTTCGGCAGTTTTTCCTGACTGCACGATTTTACCGCTGTTCATAACGCTTACATCCTGCGCCAGACGCAGGGTTTCTTCACGATCATGCAAAGCCAGCACCGCCGTGATTTTCGTTTCTTCCAATATCCGCTTTAAATCGTCAATAATGGTTTCTCTGGACGGCGGATCAAGCGAGTTGAATGCTTCGTCAAGCAATATGATTTGAGGTTTGATGGCAAACGCCCTGGCCAGCGAAACCCTTTTTGCTTCTCCTCCGGAAAGCGCCCGGGCCGATCTTTTTTCCAACTGGCTTATTCCGAAATAATCCAAAGCACTTTGAACCCTGATTTTTATTTCCTCATTTTTTATTTTGCGAAACTTCAAGCCCAGCGCCACATTTTCAAAAACGGAATTATTCAAAAGCAGTGGCTCCTGAAAAACGACAGATACATGGCGGCGCAGCATTGCCAGATCTGCTCTCGTTTCCAGGGGCGAACCCTGAAAATAAATCTTTCCCTGCTGAGGTTTTAACAAACCGGCCAGCATTAAAAGCAGTGTAGATTTCCCTGCGCCGTTGGGACCGATCAGCGCCAGAATCCTGCCCTGCCGCACATGCAACTCAGGAATATCCAACACGGTCACGCCGCCGCGCTTTAAAATTATATTTTCCACCTTCATCAAACCTTCGGATTTCATCGGGGATAGTGCCTTTGCTGGAGTTGTGTGAGCAGAGCGTTGATAATAAAGGCGAGGATTAAAAGAATAATGCCCAATGCGATGGCAATATCAAAATTTCCCTTGCCGGTTTCCATAACCGTGGCGGTGGTAAGCACCCGCGAATACCCTTTAATATTACCACCGACCATGATGGAAGCGCCGACTTCGGAAATAACTCCACCGAAACCAGCCATGACCGCCGCCAGAAGCGGCAGTTTCGCTTCTTTAATCAATATCCACACCATCTGCAAACGGCTTGCGCCCAGAGACAAAATTTGCAGACGCAGATTTGGCGGCAGGTTTTGAATGGAGGCCAGCGATATCCCCATGACAATCGGTGTGGCGATAATCGCCTGCGCAATAATCATGGCATAGGGAGTATAGAGGATTTCCAGAAATCCGAAAGGACCGCTGCGCCAGATCAGCATCGTAACGAAAAGACCGACAACTACCGGCGGCAGGCCCATTCCCGTATTGATTAAACTGATGACAAATCTTTTTCCGAAAAAATTATTTAAAGCGACGGCTGTGCCAATGGAAACCCCGATAAAAAGGCTGATAAACGTGGCTGTCCCTGATATTTTCAAAGACAGCCACGTTATTCCCAATACTTCAGGATCAAAACTGATGATTAACTCAAAAGCTTTTATGATTCCCTGAATAATTAATTCCATATTGAATTATTTACCTAAATCTTCAACTTTCTTTCCGGCATCGGGGAAAAATAACGGAGAACCGTATTTATCAACGCCGAATGTTTTAATGATCTTCTGAGTATTTTTGGAAACCATGAAATCGGCAAATGCTTTGGCGCCGGCGGCATTGGCTTTGGGCCATTTTGCGCTGTTTACTTCAATCACATGATAAATGTTAAGAAGAGCAGCATCGCCTTCTACAAGTATGTCCAATCCCAGATTTTTCTTCAGAGACAGATATGTTCCGCGATCAGCCAGCGTATAACCTTTTTTCTCTGCTGCAACATTTAAAGTCTGTCCCATTCCCAATCCGGTTTCCTGATACCATTTTTGTCCGGCAGGAGTTACTTCCGCTTTCTTCCATAATGTTTTTTCTTTGGCGTGCGTTCCCGAGTTATCTCCGCGCGATAAAAACAAACCTTCTGCTTTGGCAACCATTTTAAGCGCTTCAGCGGAAGATTTCACGCCTTTGATTTTGGCCGGATCAGCGCCCGGTCCAACAATAATGAAATCATTATGCATAACCAATTGTCTGTTTACACCAAAACCATCAGCCATAAATTTCTTTTCAGCATCCGGTGAATGAACCAGCAGGACATCCGCCTCGCCTTTTTCCCCCATCTTCATGGCCTGACCGGAGCCCACGGCAATCGTCTTTACAAAGTAACCTGTCTTCTTTTCAAAAATGGGAATCAAAACATCGAGCAGACCCGTGTCCTGAGTACTTGTTGTGGTCGCCAGGATGATATTCTTTTGTTTGGGAGCGGCTTTCGCTGCAAAAACGTTTGACGTTCCGAACGCGAAAAGCAACGCGGCTACCATCAACGTTATTATAACTTTACTACTTCTGAACATTTTCATAAACTTTCTCCTTTATATTAAAATATTTTATTATTTCTTCTGTGCTTTCTGCCATTCCATAGAATTGGGGAAGAAAAGCGGTGAACCGTATTTATCCTTGCCGAAATCACGGATAATCAGTTGGCCTTTTTTCGGTGAGGTCAGCCATTTTACAAATGTCATCGTATCTTTTTTGTTTACCTTCGGGAATTTTGACTGACTGACAGGTATCAATGAAATGAAATTTAAAAGAGCCTCATCACCTTCGACCAGTACTGCCAGCTTGATCTGGTCTTTTATGGATAGATAAGTCGCCCGGTCAATCACCGTGTAAGCTTCTTTCTGATCGGTATATTTAAGCGTGGGAACATTGCCTTCAGCTCCCTTTTCGTAAACGGTATACCATAAACCTGAAGGTTTAATTCCGGCCTTTCCCCAGAGTTCCATTTCCGCGACATGTGTGCCTGATTTGTCACCGCGGCTGATAAACAGAGAGTTGCTATCCATAATTTTCTTTAATGCTTCCGCCGCTGTTTTTGTTCCCTTGATTGCCGCCGGATCGGAAGCTGGTCCGACAATGACAAAATCATTGTACATCAGGGGAATTCTGTCTGTGCCGAAACCATCAGCGATAAATTTTTCTTCCAGAGATTTGGCATGAACCATAACCAGATCAATTTCGCCTTTGCGCGCAATATCCAAAGCAGCTCCCGTTCCCGCGCCCACATGACGCACACGGATGCCTGTGTCTTTTTCAAACTGATCTTCCAGAGCGCTGACAATACCGGCATCAATCGGACCGATTGTGCTGGATAAAAATACAAATTTATCCCCATTGGCGGCCAACGCCAGAGAGGAACAGACTAAAATAAGCAACACCGTCAATTTTCCGATAAATACTTTCATTTTTAATCCTCCTTACGAATGTCATAATTGATATAGTGCCAAAATTCAAGCGAATAATATAGAATAATCAATTATTCTAAAAATAGAAAAACGATTATAAATTTATTGACCTTACTTAGCAATTTGGGTATTTACACAAAAGTAATTTATCAATAAAAAGTATTCAACGTTTCCCCGATAAAAATTAAGGGGCCTAAAAGGAGATATGCAAAAATGAGTATGGAAATAAAAGCACCCCTGACCGGAAAAGTCATCAGTATTGTTGTTAAGGTAGGCGACAAGGTCAATACTGATGATGAAGTCGTTATTATGGATGCCATGAAAATGGAAATCCCTATATATGCTCCTGCCGATGGCACAGTTAAAAAAATAAATATTAAAGAAGGTGATTCCGTAAAAACGGATCAAGTTTTGGTGATACTTGATTAACAGAACAGCTATTACTTGGCGTCCTTAATCAACATCGTAGCCGGATCAAGAACCAAATCGTTTTGCCTGGCTTCGATTGATCTTCCTTTAAGAGATTTAATGTAGACTTCATCGCCTTTTGCGGCCAGTTGAACGATAACGTCAAATAAATCCGCCACATGCAAAAAAGAAAGAGGCAAACCATTTTCCTGCGGCGGCTCATGGCGATGCGTATGCACAGTAAACCAGATGCGCATTGAATATTTACGCGCGAGTTCTTTCAATTGCACAAGCTGCCCGCGCCCCGCTTCATCAAATTTAAATCCGTCAATAATTACCGTATGCGGTTTGAAAATATTTTGCTGCATCAAGTCGGTTAAACGTTCTTCCAGCCTCGGCGCGCTGAAACCTTCTACTTTGAAAGTCATGATAAAACGGTAAGGCTGAATGTTGTCCCAGTAATCCTGAATTTCAGCAGCATCAAATTTCGCGGCAATATCATGAAATAACTCCTGATACCAGACATCAACTTTGCTC